>NZ_CP108407.1:0-44088 GCF_035976515.1 Kitasatospora sp. NBC_01302 | reverse complement strand
GGGTCGTGGCTCACGCCGTGACCAACGAGCCGGGTCCGCGACGGTCCCGCCTGGGCGGAGGGGCCGAAGCGCGGGCAGAGCCCCCGGCACGGGGGTGGCCGGAGGCTCTGCGGGCCGGTCCGCGGGCGTCGGGGGGATCGCACGTGCGGGCCGGGGCACCCCATGATGGGCTATGGGGTGTGCTGGTGACGACGTTTCGGGCATTGTCGGCGTGCCGGATCGGCTGGCGGCTGGCGAGGTCCTAGCGGCCAGTGTCGTGGTGGGTCTCCTCGCCCGTCAGGCCGGTGCGGCGGTCGGGGAACGTGACGGTCAGGGTGAGTCGGAAGTCGGTGGCGTCCGGCTCGATGCCGGGTACGCGGGCCCAGCCGGCCGCCTGGATCTCGACTCCGTCGGCCCGTAGGGCCCACTCGTACGCCTGGCGCAGTACCTCGGCCTGTGTCTCGGCGGTCAGCTTCACCTGGGTGGCTACGGTCACCTCGGCCTCGGTGTCGTCACCCTGGGGGAGTCGCATCATGGCGCGGCGGGCGCGGGTGACGTTGCGTTCGAGGTCCAGCACCATGCCGGCCGGAACCGCCTGGTGGATCTGCTCGGGCACGGCGAGCGCTGCCGGGGCTGCCGTTTCCGGCTTGGCGACGGCGGGCGCGGTCTCGTTCAACTCGTTCTCCTGGTTGGCGTTCGGTGTGCGGGTCGGTCTGGGCTTGTTCACCGCGGCAGGATGATGGGGCGGGTGCCGCTCCATGCTGCCGTGACGAAGAGCGTGTCCGGGCCGGCTTGGGGGGACTGGGCGAGCCGGCAGGTGAGGCCGGTAGCCTTCGGCCGGCGCTGGCGGGCCCACTCCTGGATGTTCTCGGCGGTCGCCTGAGCCAGCGTGCGCGTCACCGGGTCGTCCGGGTCGCCGGACACCCACAGGCCATCGGTGCGGACGTGAACGGCCCGGTCACCGACGATCAGTGCGCAGCCGGTTCCCCAGCTGTGTCCGAGGGATTGGGCGAGGGTGTTGGACTCGTCCACCCGGGCGGCGGTGATCCGCTCGTCCTTGGCGGCGAGCCACAGCCACAGGTCGGCGTACTGCTCGGCGGTGAGCCGCGGCGGCACCACGCCCGCCCATCGTGGGGCGAAGTGCGGCATCGGCAGCACCGTTCCGGCGGCGGCCGGGCTCGGCCGCACTCCCGCGTACAGCGGGCCATCGGCCGGCGTCGGCGCCTCTTCGGGCAGGTCCACCGCCACGATCCGCCCATACGCCTGCTGGTCGCGGGGGTCGCGGCCGGCGAGTACCCACGGGTGCAGTCCGCCCAGCGCCATCGGGGCCAGGATCACTCCGGACGGCGACAGTTGGTCCCACCATCGGGGCGACAGTCCGCCGACGGCCGCGTTGACCACGATCACGTCATACGGGCCGGCCTGGGGCCTGCCCTCGAACAGGTCGCCCGCCTCGGCGTCAACGAGACCCGCGTTGCGGCCGGCCGGCCCGAGGGCGGCCCGGATGTCCTCGACCGCGGACAACGAACGCTGCACGCTGACAACGGACTGCCCGGTCAGCTCCACCAGGTTCGCGGCGCCGGGGCCGGGGCCCAGGTGCAGCGCCCAGTCACCCGCCCTCACGATCCGCCGCAGGAACGCCGGGGGTTCCGGCCTGCCGGCGGGGACGGGTAGAGGGTGCTCGGTGCTGCTCGGGTACATCGGGCCGGGCCTTTCTGGGCTGCGGGATGGGATCTGCGCCGGGGGCCGGCCGCCTGGGCGTCACCGTGACGGTGAGAAGGGCGCCGTTGCGCAGTCGCCAACTGCGTTCGTAGGGCTGGCGGTCGGAGATGGCCGCGAGCGCGGTGAAGAGCTCGTCCATGTCGCGGTACCAGTCGGCGGCCGCGAGCTGGCTGGCGGGAGTCATGCGGGGCGCGTGGGCCGCGACCATCCGGCGCATCCACCGCACGGCTTCACCGGGGCGGCGGACGTGTAGGACGAGCGGTCGGAACTGGCTGGTCCGGCCGGCACCTGTGTAGTGCCGGCGAAGCGTGATCCCGCCTGGGACCGGCGGCGGGTAGAGGGCCGACAGGGGACGATCGGGGGTCCAGCTTGGAGGAGTCTCCAGGCGCAGCACCGTGCGGCGGCGGGGCCTCACCTGGGGCCGTCCGCCGGATGACGGGTGTTCAGGGACGCTGCGAGCGCGGCCCGGACCGGGCTGGCGCTCACCACGTAGGTGGTGTCATCGGTCGGCACGGTGAACGTGTAGGGCTGGCCGGCGGCGAGAAGGGATTGCGCGCGCTGCTGCTCGTCCTCGTCGCGGAGCCAGTGCCAGACCGGCGCGGCGTACGGGCGGTCCTGCTGGTCCGCGATGTTCCGCGCCAGCTCGCGCATCCACCGCAGCACCAGACGCGGGGACGGGGCGTTGTAGGGCTGGACGAGGGGGATCGAGCGGCCGTTGACCGTGTAGGCGACGGCCTCGCACACGATGCGCTGCCGGGTCCGGATGCGGCACGGCGGCGGTTGCTCTAACAGCTCAAGCACGGCGGTGCTCCTCCGGGATGCTCCTGGTGGTCAAAGGGGTGGCCGCTCCCGCCGCGGCTGTGACACGGACGGCGGGAGCGGCCGGGCGGCGCGCGGGGGGATTACGCGCCGCGCGGGCCGGCCAGTGCCTGCCGCACGGGGAAGCGTGCAAGCGTGGCCGGCGATTCTGGGGGGCTCGACCTGGTCGGCGTCGTCGCTGTCGAGAGCAGAGCCCATGCGACGGTGCCGCACTCGGGGTGGTGCCTGCCGGCAGCAATGACGGAGTCCAGCGCGCGAGCGATCGTCAGCCCGCGGCCGTGGTCGGCCAGTTCCTCCACCTGCGGCCGGGACGGGCGGCGCCAGCGGCCGCGGTCTCGCACGGCTACCGACAACGTCGCGGAACCGAACGAGATCTTCGCCGCCACCTCCCTGCTGCCGCTGTGCGTCACGGCGTTGGTGGCGTACTCGGTCACGACCACGCACAAGTCATCCAGCACCGAATCGGGGAGCCCGAACCACCGGCCACCCTGGCGGGCGAACGCCCGGATCATGGGCACGGCGCCCGGGTCGGCGGCCATCACGCACACCATCGGCACGGCGCTGACCAACGGCGCCGGCCGCCTCACCTGCTGTTCCTGCCTGGTCGGGTAGCGCACAGCACGCACCCCCTTCTCAGCGTGGGCAGAGCGGGACCGCCCGCCACCGCGGAACTACACGCCGTAGCGGAACTCCTCTAGAATGCTGGATGCAATCTCACCGTGCAAGTGCATGATGGAAAGTCACCCACACGTGTGGCCAAGACAGGACGATGGAGGGCCCCATGCCTCACCCGGCCGCCCGCCGTAGGGCAGACTTGCACCACGCAATCGCACGTACGGGGAGGGAGGGCCGACGGTTGACTGACGAGATGGGCGGACCCACCGTGCGACGTCGGAGTTTGGGCATGGCCCTGACCGAACTACGGGAAGCAGCGAAGCTCCAACAGAAGGACGCCGCGAGCGAGGTCGGGTGCTCCACCTCCAAGATCAGCCGGATCGAGGCGGGCAAGGGACTCGTGAAGCCGGTGGAGCTCCGTGCCCTCCTGGACCTCTACGGCGTCACCGACGAGACGACTCGGACGGGCCTGCTCGACCTCGCCAAGCGCGCTGCGGAGGTGGGCTGGTGGGAGCAGAGCGAGTATGAGTCGATCATGCCGGCCGGGCTCGGCGTCTATGTCGGCCTGGAGCACGACGCCCGCACGGTGCGAGCATGGGAGATCGGGTTCGTCAACGGCCTCTTGCAGCACGACGACTACGCGCAAGCCGTTGTAGAGAGCGACCGGCCCCGTACACCCGAAGCCGTACAGCGGCTACTGGAGATTCGGCAGAAGCGGCAAAGCCGCTTGACTGCCGCCTCCGATCCACTGGAAATCTGGACCATCATGGACGAGTCCGTTCTGATGCGCCCCGTAGGAAGCTCTCGGGTGATGCTCGCGCAAATCCGGCATATCCAAGAAATGAGCGAACTACCGAACGTCACGGTGCAGATCTACCCGCTCGGCAAGGGTGTGCACCGGGGATTGCGCGGATCAGTCGCTATCTTGGAATTCGGCCCGGGCGATTCACCGGTCGTCTATCTTGATTCACCTGCCGGGAACGTGTTCGTGGAGCGTGACAATCAAGTTCGGGAAATTCTCCACGATTACCACCGCCTGACGGCCGGCGCCTTGGACCCCAAAGAGACCAGGGACCGCCTCCACCAGGCTGCTAAGGAGTACGGATCATGATCAACGACCCTGCCACCAACGAGATGCCGAAGGTCGAGCCCGCACATCTCACCTGGATCAAGGCAGCCGCCAGCAGCGGCAGCGGCGCGTGTGTGGAAATCGCCCACCTCCCCGAGGGCGGCGTGTTCCTGCGCGACAGTAAGGACAAGTCCCGCCCCATTCACTGGTACACCGCCCAGGAATGGACGGCTTTCCTCTCCGGTGCGAAGAACGGCGAATTCGACGTGCCGAACGCCTGAGCCCGCGCCGGCTGGCGAGGCGGCGTCCCACGCGTGGGACGGGCTCCCGCCGGTGGCGTGAGTCGTGAGCGGTGCGGGAGCGTACGGGGCCGGCTCGGTTGAGCCGGCCCCGTTTCGTGTCGAACCGTCAGACTGCTCCGGCGCGAGCGTGGGCGGTCTCCTGCCCGTTCGCCCCGCCGTACACCTCGGCGTACACGGCCCGCTGGTCGGCCTTCGCCGCGGCGTAGATGGCCCTGTAGGAGTTCGGGTCTTCGTCCGCCTCCGGCGGCCACAGCGACTCGTCCACGGGCGCCTGTGCGGGCTCCTGAGCGGCCGTCTGCTGGGGGATCACGGTCACCGGCTTGGGCTCCGGCGCCGGCCGGTATCCCTGGGCCAGGAGCTCGGCGGCCTCCGCCCGGTACTCGCTCGCGGTGCCGTTCGACACCCGGCACTCCTCCTCGATCGCCTTCAGCGGCAGGTTCTCCGCGACCCCCTCGGCGTCCTTCAGGATCATGCGGGCCACCTTGCGGGCGGCACGCTGCCGGGACGTGAGCTTGGCAAGGTCTTCGGCTTCGAGCGCGGCAAGTTCGATCTCGGCAGCACGCCGGCGGATCTCGGCAGCGGCCTTCTCCTTCTCGGCGGCGGCCTCTTCGTCCTCGGCGGTGGCGAGCTTGAAGGCGGCCGTACGCCTCCGGGCCTCGGCCGCGGCCTCGGCTTCCTCGTCGGCCCGCCGCTTGATCTCGGCAGCGCGCCGGCTGGTCTCGGCAGCGGCCTTCTCCTTCTCGGCAGCCTCCTCGGCCTTCTCGGCAGCACGGCGGCGAATCTCGGCAGCGGTCTCGCCGGCCTTGGCGGCGTCCTCCTCGGCGGCGACTCGGGCGAGCCGGTCCTGTTCCTTCTCGGCCGCCTGGCGGGCGGCGTCGGCGCGCAGCTGCTTGACCGCGACCTGACCGGCCGCCTCGGCGCGGGTGGCCTGCGCCTCGGCCTGTACAACCTGGTGGTCCGTCTCGATGGCGATCTGAGCGCTGGCCACCTTGGCGGCCACCTGCATGGACGCGATCTGCGCGTCGGCCTGCATCGCCTCTTCGCGGGCCTTCAGGTCGAGCTCGCGCGCCTTCTCGGCCTGCTTGCGCTCGGCGTCCGCCGCGGCCCGCTTCGCCGGCTGGGCGAGCGCTTCGTCAACGCTGAGCCCGAAGCGGGCCATCTTGATGGGCAGCATGAGATCGGCCGGGGTGTCCTTGCGCCAGTTCTTCCCACGCTCGCGTTGGAGCATGGCGCGGTAGACGATCCGCTCCTGTTCGGCCTTGACCGTGGCCTCGTAGGACGGCATCTCCCACAGCCGCATGCGGCGGTAGAGCGCCCACGTGCGCCAAGGGGACAGAATCCAGCGGTACAGCGGCACCTTGGGGCGCTCGCGGCCCGCCTCGCGCTCGACCCACTGCGTCACGAAGTGCCGCACGGCCTCGACGGCCAGCAGGAAGCAGCAGGGGATGATGGCGTGCATGGCGGCGCCGAGCGGGTCCGCTAGGACGGAGCCCCCGGAACCGATGTTGAACGCGATGGTCGCGAGCGTGAACACGTGCGCCGCGAAGCGCAACACCGGCTTGGGCCGGCCAATGCGGATCATCGCGAGGTCGAGCGCGTAGAGCACCACAATGCCCATATCGACGCCAACCGGGAAAAGCGGGCTGAACCATCCGAACCCGTGGCGCACGGCAAGGTGGCGTTGTGCCGAGTACGAGCCGGCGAAACCGATCACCGCGAGTGCCGTACCGCCAAGCGCGGTGAGAATGCCGAACGCGAGCGTCAGCCCTCGCTGGACCCGTGCCGAGACCGTCCGGGTCGGTGCCGAGACCGGCCCGGCTGCTGCCGAGACCGTTGCGCCCGGTGCCGAGATGGTCCGGTCCGGCGCCGAGATGCCGTCACCGACCGGCGAGCTGGGCGCGCTCACCGACGCTTCGTCAACCACTGTCGCCATGGTCACCGCTCCCCCTTCTGACCCAGTGCCGAGACGAGCTGAGGGTACGTCCGAGACCGATCGGGGTGCAGCCGAGATCCGGCGGCCCCGGGGCCGGCCGGTGCCGAGATCGCGCGGCCGTACCCGAGATCCGGCCAGTGCGCCGGCGAGATAGCGGCGCCCCGGTCGGGCGCGGTACCGAGGTGGCCGCTGGGGGCCTTACCGTGGTGGGACATGGGGAGTCTTCTCCTCCTGGCCCCCGGGAGCGCTTTGCCGCCAAGCTGTCGGCGCTCCTGGGGCACTCTCGTGGATCTGATGGGGTTGGTAGATCTACTGCCGTGCTCGGATGCGGTGGATCTAAGAGCCCGGCGGGCGGGTCGGCAGGGTGCGGCCTTCCGGCATCGGGCGGAACGGCTCGCCCTTGGTGAACTGCTCGCGCATCCGCTCGATCTCGTGCTGCAACGCGGCCTCGGCCATCTCGGTGAGGCTCGCGTACCCGCCCGGCCGGTTGTTGGTCCAGTAGACGACGGCCCGGGCCTCGTTCTGGATCGCCTCCGACACGTACGCCTGGAACTTCGTGCGCTTGTCGGGGGCCGGCTCCGGCGGCGGGGGATCGGCGGGGGCAGCGGGCTGGTTCTTCCCCGCCTCGTCGTCGTTCCGGTCCCGCAGGCGCTCGGCGAGCTTTTCGGCCCTGGTCTTGGGCGGGGTGGTCATGAGATGAGCTCCCACACCTTCTTCGCGAGCTCGGTGTAGAGGTAGTTCGCGTCGTAGACCGGCGAGGCGTAGTCGGACAGCAGTTTGTCCGCGTCCCACGCTTCCTTGATCTTCGAGCGCACAGGCATCTCACCGAGCTTGGCCAGCGGCATCGCCTCGAACTCGCCGCGGTACTTCTTGGCGATGCTGGTGGTTGACGCCTGATTGGCGAACCATCCGAGCAGCGGCACCCGCACGTCGAGCGTCATTTCCAGGGACTCGATCTGGTCGAGCAGCGTTTCGAAGCACCGCATCGACGGCCCGTCGAGCGCCACGACCACCAGCACGCCACCGCGCTGCCGCTTGGCAGCGGCGTAGAGCGCGTTGTCCGTGCCGGACCCGAGGTCGGGTTCACAGTCGATCAGGATGGCGTCGTAGTAGGGCAGCAGGGGCTGAAGGGCCAGCCACAGCCGGCGTTCGCGGCCGCGCATCCCGACAAGCTCGGTCTTGAGCTTGAACAGGTCCAGGCGGGCCGGGAGGATGTGCAGGTCTTCCGTCACGGCGTACACGAGGTCCTGCACCGGGGCGGCGTCGTCCTTCTCCAGCACCACGGAGGCAAGGCCGGTCGCCTGGTCGTCCTCGGTGACCCCGACTCCGTCCGACAACGTGCCGTTCGGGTCGAAGTCCACGTACAGCACGCGGGCCTTCTTGCCGGTCGGCTTGCTGATGCGGCTGAGCTGGTCGCCGAGCCCCTTGGTCGTCTCCGTCTTCCCTACCCCTCCCTTCTGCATGGCCATGGCGATGATCGCCGCTTCCCCGCCGACGGGGTCCAGCCGCGAGAAGTCCACCCGCGGCAAGCCGTCCGGCGGCCCGGCCGGCACTGGCTGTGCCATACCTACTCCCTCCCTGCCCTCTAGTAGATCTACCGGATTCAGCGCATCTGCCAGATGCGCCGGACCGACTGCCTGTCGTGCCACCACCGGATTCCGTGGAGCCGGAAGATTCATGGTCCCTCCGTCTGAGCTGGAAGAGCTCGGGTGTCGGGGCGCGACGGGCCGCGCCTGACGGCACAGTAGATGCGCCGGATACTACGCCGGTGGCACCGGCCGTGTATCCGCGTGTTTCATTGTATCCAGTAGATCTACCGGATACCGTGGATACACAACGAGGGGCCGGATTCACGGTCCGGCCCCTCTCGGTTCGGCCTGCCTGGCGCGGTTGATGGCGCGTCAGCGGCCTTGATCCTGGTTGGAGGATCCATGGTGAGCGTAGAGGAAATCCTGCCCGGTGGGCGCCGGCGGGTGCTCGATGTGCGGGCCCTGCCGGAGGGTGGGCCGGCGGGTGCGCTGGTGGGCACCGTGCTGGTGCACCACCGGCAGCCGCGCCCGCTGGTGCCGGCCCCGCGGCCGGCTGGTGACGACCTGCTCGCGGTCGCGGTGGCGGTCGGGGTGGTGGCGTGATGCGCGAGAGCTTGGAGACGGTGGACGGCGCGGAGTCACTGGCCCTGCTGCTCGACAAGGCGTTGCGCCAGCGTCGGGCCCAGCACCACACGAGCCGGCTGCGGGTGATGCGCGAGAGCTGCCTGACGGTGGCTCGGGTGGCGCCGGTGGACGAGGTCACCGCGCTGGCGGCGGGGCTGAACCGGTTGGACCGCACGCCGGAGGATTCGGAGGTGGTGTTCACCGACCGGTGGGCGGCGGCGGCCCTGATGGGCCGGGCGGACGCGTTCTGACCTGGTGAAAGGTGGCGAGGCGGTCCCCGCGGGTGCGGGGGCCGCCTCGCTGTGTATGGGCCGGCTGGTCAGCGGATCTGGACGGTGGAGACCTGCCAGGGGCCGGAGCTGGCGCGGGTGAGGACGACGTAGGCGGTGCCGGCCGGGCCGGTGGGGTCGGTGTAGCCGTCATCTCCGTGGGCGGTGGTGGTGATCGTGTACTGCCGGTAGGCCGTGGTGTCGGTGTCGGCGGGCCGGCCGGGGTCCTGGGCGGGGGTGACCGTGGCGGTGGTGTAGGCGTGGTGGGCGGTCCAGGTCTGCCACTGGGCGCCGGGGGCGCTGGCCGGCTGATGGGACTTCAGCGTGTCGGCGTAGACGGCGGTGAGGAACGGGGCGGCGCGAACGGTGGCGTCGTGCGGGGTGGTGTCGAAGGTGGTGTCCATGGCGTACATGAGGGTGAGGGCGGCCTGGGCGACGGCGTCGGGGTCCTGGCCGTTGACGTGGGCCGGGTCAGGCAGCAGGCCGCGCGGGGTGCCGGGGGAACCGGTGGGGTAGGTCGGGTGAGGCAGGCTCGGCGTGGTGCCGGTCGGCGGTGCGGCTTGGGGGCCGGCCGCGCTGGCCGGGGCGGTGTTGCTGCCGGGGGTCATCGGCATGCCGCAGCCGGCGAGGGCGAGCAGCAGCGCGACGCCGGCGGCGAGCCGGCCGGCGGCCCTGGGTGTGGTGGTGTTCAACCGAACCTCCGGAATGCCATCGTCTTACCCGAAAATTCCGACAAGTCGGAGATCTTGACCACGTCTCCGGTGTGGGGGGCGTGAATGATCTTGCCGTCCCCCACGTAAATTCCGATGTGGTCGAAATCCCCGGGGGCGCCGAGTTGAAAGGCGATCACATCGCCGACCTTCAACAGGGACTGATCGGGGACCGCTTGTCCCATGGTGGCCTGGATCTCGCTGGTGCGCGGGAGCAGGATCTTTCCGCCGGACGCCTGGTAAACCGCGTACTGGACCAAGCCGGAGCAGTCGAATCCCTTGGTGCCGGCTCCCTGGTCAGCGCCGTAGGTCGGTCCCTCGTTGGGGTCGCCTCCGCCCCAGCTGTACGGCGTTCCCTTGTACTTCATGGCGGCGGCTACGACCTGGGCGCCGAACACCGATTGTTCGCTGCCGTTGCCGACGGGGGCCGAGTACGCGGCCATTTTGGCGATGATGTCCCGAACGTACTGCTGCGTTTCGGGGTAGGGCGGTATTCCGTGGTTCTGCTCGACCGCGTCGGCGCCGGCGTTGTAGGCGGCGAGGGTGAGGGAGAGCAGATCACCGGACACGGTGTTCTGCTTCAGGTCGTTCTTCATCTGCCCGGCTAGGGCGCAGTCGTATTTGGCCTGGGTCATGATGGCGTCGGCCGGGTCCAGGGGATCGGCCCTGCCGTCCCCGTCTCCGTCGATTCCCACATCTGCCCACGTTTTGGGCATGAACTGACTGAGCCCCTGGGCGCCTTTGTCGCTCACGGCGTTGGGGTTCCACCCGGACTCGGTGTCGATCTGGGCGGCCAGCAGCGGGCCGGTGACCTCCGGGCAGGTGCCGGCTGCCTTGGTGATCCACTGCTGGTACGCCTGCGGCACCTGCTTGAGGTCGAGCGCGGCGGCCACTGTGGTGGTGTTGTCGCCGGACCCTCCGAGGAACAGCACGGGCACGACGACCACGACGGCCGCGCCGGCCGCGAGGAACACGCCCTTCTTCATTGCTCATCCTCCGTCAACTGCGAACGCGCGGCCAGCCACGCCTGTTTCACGGCCCGCTGGGTGGTCCCGAACGCCTGCGCCCACCGGGCCGGCTCCATCACGGGCACGGTGCCGGACAGCACCGCGGAGGTGTGCGACAGGGTGTAGCCGGCTCGCTCGGCGGTCTGAGCGATGGTCAGCCCGGCGTGCCACCGCAGCTCGTGAAGAGTCGGGGTGCGACTGAGTGGGGCGAGGTCGGTCGTGGGGACTTCGAGCGCGCGGGCGAGCTGGACGAGACGTTCGGCTGTGGGGCGCGCTCCGCCCGCCGAGTAGCTGCGGACCGCGGAATAAGGGATGCCGGATCTGGCCGATACCTGTTGCAATGTCCATCCCCGCGCGCGGTAGAGCGTGCGGAACCTGTCGGCGTCCCAAGTGGCGAGTGTCGTCCGTGTCACGCAGACATGGTGCCGGAAGGCCGGGGCGGTGACTGCCGGATCACGATCTGTCATAGAAGGATGGTAAAGATTCCTTGGCGGACGTACAATGGCGGAACCATCTGAGCGGTTTTTAGTTAGTCACAAGGGGGGTGGGCAGGCAGGTGGCTTCAGGACAGGCAGTATGCGCCCGACCACTGACACCCGGCGGACTGCCGGAGGTGGTCCGGGCGTTGTCCTGTGGCAGGACGCTGGCCACGGGCCGGGTGGGACCTGCGCGCGCCAGTAGGCCGCGTGGGGCGAACTCGGGTGCGGTCGGCCAGCGTCCCCACGGATGCCACAGCGTTTACCGGGGTGAGTGCCCCTCATCGGGTGCGGCGAGCAAGGAGAGCAGGGCATGAGCGACCACGGCGAAGAGCTGGCGCTGACGGCGGACGCGTTCCAACACCCGGCCGCCTCGCGCCGCAGCGTCGGTGCGCGGCTGGTCCAGGCGCCGGTCACCCCGCCCCGGGAGGACGAGAAGACGCAGGAGAAGCCGGCCGCCGACAGCCACGAGCCGGCCGCCTCGTCTGTCGGCCTGGCGGTGCCCGGGCCGGTGAGACCGCGGCCGCCGGCCGCTGATGCTCCCTCGGCGGAGCCGGTACCGCCGGCCCCCGCCCCAACCGTCACCGACACGCCCGTGACGGACAGCGTGTACGAGCCCGCTCCACCGCAGTACCAGCACGGGGGGCCCGCGCAGCCGTGGCCGCAGCCGGTGAACGGCTACGGCTACCCGCACCCGACGTTCGCCCCGCCGGCTCAGCCCGGCCTCATCGTGCCCAACGGCGCGTTGGTCGAGCCGCCGGCCGTGGGCTACGACCAGTTCGCCGCGGCCGCGCGGCAGAACGCCCCCGCCTCGCCGGCGGAGTGGGGCTGGCGCGGCCGGGTCCGCCGGCTGACCGGCGGCCGGATCGCTCCGGCGATGAGCGCGGATGAGGCGCTGCACCGGACCGCTCTGCGCGAGGTACAGAAGTCGTTCGCCGGCCCGAAGACCATCGTGTTCGTCAACCCCAAGGGCGGGGCCGGCACCACCACGAGCACGCTCATGGCGGCCCGTACCTTCGGCGTGCACCGGGGCGGACAGGTCGTCGCCTGGGACAACAACGAGACCCGCGGCACCCTCGGCGTGCGCTCGATGGCGGCCGGCCACACCAACACCGCCCGTGAGCTCCTGGAGAACCTGCACCAGTTCGAGGACAACGCCCAAGCGCGCCTTGGGGACCTTGGCCTGTACGTGCGCGGGCAGGGGCCGGCCTTCTTCGACGTGCTCGCCTCCGACGATCGCGCGGAGGTCACCGGGCACATCGACGCCGGCGACGTTCAGCGGCTCCACCAGCTGTTTTCCCGGTTCTACAAGATGATCTTGATTGACACGGGGAACAACATGCGGGCCTCGAACTGGCTGACGGCCGTTCAGGCGGCTGATCTGCTGGTGGTCACCACCACCATCCGGGAGGACTCGGCGAGCTCGGCGCTGTGGATGATCGACGCCTTGGAGAAGTCCGTGTACGGGCCCGGTCAGCTGCGGCACCGCACCATCACGGTGCTCGCCGAACCGGCCGAGAAGTACGACGTGAAGCTGAAGGCGACCATGCGCAGCATCTTCGGCAGCCGCACCCGCGGGGTGTTCACCATCCCCTTCGACCCGGCCTTGGTGGACGGCGGGGTCATCAACTACGACCGCATCTCGCCCCGCTCGCACCGTGCCTGGCTGTACGCGTGCGCGGCCATGGCCGGCGGCCTTTCCAACGCACCACTCGACGAGAGGATCTGACGTGCACCACCTGAGCAACTACACGGTCCAGCTGGCCGCGGGCTTCAACCCTTTTGACGGGGTCACGCCAAGTTTCGGGCCTTTCCAGCCCATCCTGACTTCCAAGCTCGGCATGTTTCTGGCGCTGGCCTGGGCGCTGTGCTTCGTCTACACCGCCTACCACCTGATGACCGGCATTGCGCGCCTGGCCAACGCACGCAAGGGCGGGTACGGCGATGACCTGGACACCGTGAAGACGGATGTGACTAAGGCGGCCGCGGCCACGATCGGGCTGGTTGCGCTGCCCGTCATCTACGGCGTCCTCGTCACCAGCTGAGCATCCGCACCGCACACCCACGGGAGGGCACCACGATGAACGTACGAATCGACTGGGAGCAGCCGTCCGGGCCTCAGCAGCCGCGGCGGTCGCCGGCGCCGGGTGGTCCGGGCGGCAAGCGCAAGGGCCTGGGCAAGGACGCCAAGCTGTTCGGCGCCTTGGGCGTTGGTGCCCTCGTCACGGTGGTGGCCGCGCTGGCGATCGGCGGCGGCCACAAGAACGACGGCGGCCACAAGGGCGGGGCGCCGCTCGCCTCGGCGTCGGCCTCGGCCGGCTCGGACACGGGCGGCATGGTCAAGGGCACCGCGCTGGCCTCGGGCTCCGACGGCACCCGCCGTATCGGCGGCCTGCCGCGGGGCTTCGCGCACAACACCGACGGCGCCGTTGAAGCGGCCACCGCGTTGGCCTCGGCCGAATACACCGTGCAGCGGATGACGCCGGCCGACCGGGCCGCGTGGGTCAAGGACGTGGAAGGTTCGATCCCGCCGGGAACCGAGGACAAAGCGAAGCTGTATCAGTCGCAGAACAGCCTCAACAGCGCGGGCCAGCTGATCGACTCACTCACCAGTCAGCCGTCTACGGACCGGCGCTTCACCTCGCTGTGTCACCCAGAACTGGGGGCGTACCGACTGGTGGACTCGGCGGCTGACGCGGTGACGGTCGATGTGTGGCAGGTCTGCATCTCGGGCGTGATCGGACCGGGTTCTGAGAGCAGCCTCAAGGCCAACTGGATGCTCGGGGAGATCACCATGTCGTGGTCTGACGGCGACTGGCGCCTGACGAAGGCTGGGGCCGGCAACTTCAACACCCCGCCCGCCCCTGCGAACGGCGGCCAGGCCGTGATCAGCTACGCGGACAGGGCGAAGATCCTGGCGGGATACGGCTCGGGCTGGGAGCTCTACCGGGACGCGAGCGAGACAGCTCCGGCGGAGATGGGGGCCGCACAGTGAACACCGTTCGTCGGGCCGGCCGTCGCAGTGCGGCCGCGCTCTCGGCCGGCATAACCTGGCTGGCCGTACGAGCGGCGGAGCGTCCCCGCAGGGCCTTCGGCGGCATGCTGGCCTTGCTGACCTTCGCCCTGGTGATGACCCCTGCGGCGCCGGCGGCCGCGGCACCGGATGACGGGTGCGGTGACGGCTTCTTGGGGATGCTCTGCGACGGCGGTAAGTCGCTCCTTGACGCGGGCAAAAGCGTTCCCGGCCTCGGAACGCTGATCAGCGGCGCGGAGTCCGCCACCAAGGCGGTGGACGCGCTCAGCCCGTCGAACATCCTGGACAGTTGGGCGCAGGGTCTGTGCCATGCGGTGATCTTCGTTCTGACGTTCATTCAGGCGACCGCGGACAAGCTCGGTACTCCTGCGTTCGATCAGCAGTGGTGGGCTGACCAGTACGCCGTGAGCTTCGGCCTGTCCATGATCCTGCTCGCCTTCATGCTGGCGCTGGTGACGGCGAAGGTCGGCGGCCCGGAGGGCAGTGTTTCGGGGGTCGAGTTGCTGCGGCAGAGCGGTTGGCGGCTGGTGTTCGTCGTGCCGGCCTGTGCGCTGGGCCCAGCCGTCCTGTACAGCGTGCAACAGGTCGCCTCGGAGCTGACCAAGACGTTCTCGACTCAAGCGGCGGTGCAGGCGAACGGCGCCGTGGGTGGTCTGCTGACCGTGATTCAGAACGCGGCCGGCAAGGGCGGGTGGTCGGACCTGGGCGGCACCGTGATGGTGATCGCGCTCATGATTCCGATCCTGTGCTGCGGGGTGGTCCTCCTGGTGGAGGTGGCCATTTCCAACTGGGGCTTGATGATGTGCGGCCTGCTGGTGCCGCTGGCGCTGGTGTCGGCGGTCTACCCGCCGTGGGCGCGGATTCTGCGCCGGCTGTGCGGGATCATCCTGGGCCTGATGTTCCTGCCGTGCGTGATCTTCTTCTTCTTCTGGACCGTGTGGTCCGCGTTCAACGACAACATCAACGCTCAGGGCGGGTCGAACTCCTCGGTCACCATGCTGGTGTTCCTGCTGGTGTCGCTGGTCATGATCGACATCTTCCCGATCGTGGCGGTGTGGCTGCTGGGCATCGTCGCCCCGGGGGCTGAGCAGATGGACCCGGAGGTCCGTGCGGGGGCGCCGCAGCCCACCCCTGGTGACGTGTACTCGGGGAGCTTCGCGAAGTTGGAGCCGCGCAGTTGGAACGGCGGCGGTGAGGGCGGCGAGGGCTCCGGCGGCTCCGGTGACGGCGGGGACCAGGTGGACGAGGCGGACGAGGTGGACGCCGGTGGCGGGGACGACCCGGGGCCGGATGACGCCGGGGGTGGCAAGTCGGGCGGTGGCGACACCGACGGCTCGATGCCGGCGGATGCGTCCGCCGGAGCGGGTGAGTCGGCGGACGAGCCGATGAGCTCGCCGGAGTCCAGCGTCCCGGCCGCAGACGCGGGCGGGGAGGGCGGTTCGCCCGTCGGCGGCGCAAGCCCGGGCGGCGGCGGGGTACCCGGCGGTGCCGGTGATGACGGCGGAAACGGGGACCACGGGGGAGACGGGCCGCTGCCTGGGCCTCGGCCCGGCGGGGGCGGCCTCGGCGGCGGCGGAGGCGGCGGGGCTCCTGGCGGTTCCGGTAGCGGTACCGGCGGTGCGGCCGCTGGTGGCGAGGCGGGCGGCGGCGAGGCTGCCGCGGCTGTCGTGGCGGTCTGAGCGATGGAAGGTGCAAGGTAGATGGCTGGGCAGGTGAGGACGTACGTCCTGGGCGGGGAGACCCGCCGGCGGACGCTGTTCGCCGGCGTGACCGGGCGTCAGCTGATCGGCGCGGGTGCCTTCGTGCTCGTGTGGATGCTGCTGCTGCTGGCCACGCGTTCGCTGGTGGTGCTGCTGGGCGGCATCGCGCTGGGCGCCGCGGCGGTCGGGGTGTCCAGGCGCAAGACGATAACGGGTGAGTCGTGGACGGCCTCGCTTCGGGACCGGGCCGGCTTCCGGTGGGCTCGGCGGCGCCGGGCCGGCGCTCCGGAGTTCGTTCCCGGCCTGGCGCTGCCGGCGGAGGTGGGAGAGATCCGCGTGCTGGCGTACGCACCGCCCACCACTCCACAGTCACCGATGGCGATCGTTCACCACAAGGACCACCGCCGGGGGTCCTGGTCCACGGGGCACCTGACGGCCACGTTCGAGATTCAGGGCGCCGGGGACGGGCTGTTGCCGACTCGAGCGGTGAACACCGCCGGCCTGCTCTTCGAGAGGTTGTTGGGCGGCCTGGCCTCGGCGGAGATCCCCGTTGACCAACTGGACATCGCCACCCGGGTGCTGCCGGTCCACCCGTCGGCCTACCGGCAGCACATGAGCGGCCTGGTGGTGGCGAGCGCACCGGCGCGGCTGCGTCAGTCGATGGCGGAGCTGTCCACGTTCGCGGCCGGCAACACGGAGGAGTACCGCAGCTTCGTGACCTTGCGGATTCCGCTGGCGCATCTGGCCGCGACCATCTCGGGCGCGGCGGACCTGGAGCGGATCGCCGAAGAGACGTTCGAGACGGTCGGCGAGGTGGTGCGGCGGGTGGACGGTGCCGGGTACCGGCTGCGGGCGGTGCTGGGCCCGCGTCGGCTCGGTGCGCTGATCCGGCACCTGCACGATCCGGACATGGACATGGACACCCTCGACGGGATCGGCACCGTGGCGGACGGCTGGGGCCAGGTGCGGCACGCGGAACGGCAGTTCGTCCGGATCGAGGGGGCCGCACGGGACTGGTACCACGCGGTGGCCACGGTGCCGCGGGACGCGTGGCCGGCGCAGCCGGTGAACGCCAGGTTCATGGAACACCTGGTCACGAGGGTCAACCCCGCGACGATCCGCACGGTGCAGTCGCAGTTCCGATTGGTGCCGAAGGCCCGGGCGCGCGAGATCGCCCGCATCGGGCTGACCTACGACCGAGCCGCGCAGCGTGAGCAGCAGCGGAAGAAGCAGGTGAGCACGGGCGAGACGGAGGCCTCGATGTCGGCGTCTCGGCGGGTGCTGAACGATCTGCTTCAGCCGGTGGTGGCCGGGGTGTACCCGTCGGTGCGCGTGATGGTGTCCGCCCCGAGTGATCCGGACCTTCTCGACGCTGCCCGGCGCCGGCTGACCTCGGCTGCGGAGGACGGCGGGATCACCCGCCTGGACTGGCAGGACTACAGGCACCACAAGGCGATGATCACCACGCTTCCGATGGGACGGGGAGTCAAGGCATGAGCGGCAACCCGGTGGAGACGGCCGGCCCGGAGACGGGCGCGGCCGTGCCCGCGCAGAACGAGGGTGAGGCGACGGGGCGGCGGCGCTGGCTGCCCCGTCGCCGGCGGGAAGCGGCACAGGCGGTGGAGGCGGCGCCGCTGCCGGACGCACCGCAGCTGACGAAGGAAGCGGCCGCGCAGCCGGAAGAGCCGGCCGCCTGGCCGGCCACTGAGCCCGTGAAGCGGCGCCGGTTCGGCTCGTACGAGGCGGACGAAGAAACGATCTTCACGTCGAGTCGGCAGGCGGGCGCGCTGAATCCGGCGATCGTCTCGACGCACCCGCCGTTGGCCGGCCCGATCACCGGAATCGACATGGACACCGGGCAGCCGGTGTCCACCGACCCGCACGAGCTCTACGACCAGAAGCGCATCACGTCCCCGAACGTGGTGGTCCTGGGCGACATCTCCTCGGGCAAATCGTCGCTGGTGAAGACTCAGTACTGCGTGCGGCCAGTTGCACTAGGGCGACAGGTGGCGGTGTTCGACAGAAAAGATCAACAGGGGGCGGGGGAGTATCAACGGGCCGCGGAGCTCGCCGGCGTGCCGGTGATCCGGTTCGCGCGGGCCGGCGGCACGGCGATCAACCTGCTGGACCCGCGGATCTCGGCCACCTCGTTGGACGAGTCCGGGGATGAGCGGGTCGGGCAGGACCGGTTGTTGCTGATGGTTGCCGAGCACGCGCACGGCCGGCTGTCCTCGACGGAGCACTACGCGCTGAGGGTGGCTCACCGGGCCGCACTGGAACGGGCCCGGGCAGAGAATCGGGTTGCCACCCTTCACGATGTGGTGGACGCCTTGTACGACCCACAGGAGACGGCGGTTCCGCGCCGGCACCTGTTGCAGCGCGAGATCGTCACCACGGACCGCGTGATCGAGTGGGGTCTTGAGCTGGCGATGGACCTGGAACGGTTCATCGACGGCGACCTGTCCGGCCTGATCGACCGTGAGACCAGCGCGAGTCTGGACCTGGACGCTCCGCTGTTGGTCTTCGACACCTCGGCGTTGCCGGAGGAGTCTCCGGCGCTCGCGCTGGTCATGGCGCTCGTGGCAACGTTCTTGACGGCGGTGTGGGCGCACAAGCCGGGCCAGCGGATCATCATCCTGGAAGAGGGCTACCACACCACCCGGCTGCAAAGCCCAGGCACCACCTCGGTGGCCACGATCCTGCGGTCGCTGGCCAAGCGAGGCAGGGGCATCGGCCTGTCGTTCGTCACGGTGCTGCACCACATCTCGGACGTGCCGAAGGATTCGGACGCCATGTCGCTGGTGCGCGAGGCGGACATCATCCACATCTACCAGCAGTCGCGGGCTGAGGATGCGCAGGAAGCCGTGACGCAGTTCCGCCTTCCCTCGACGCTGTTCGACACGCTCGGGGCGCTGGACAAGGGCTGCCACATTTTGCGGATCGGCAAGGAAGCGCCGCGGCGGGTGCGGCACATCCGCACCCGGCTCGAGACCTGGATGACGGACACGGACGAAGCGATGACGGGCCGGCGGCTCGTATTGGAGGAGACGACGTGATCGGGGGCATCGGGCTTTTCCTGCTGCTGGTCCTGGGGGCCTGCGTGGCGGGCTACGTGCGCGGGACCTTCGCCAAGGGGCCGCGGGCCGGGTCGGCGCCGGCCGATGATCCGGCGGGCGGGTTCGCCTCGGCCCGCCAGCTGCACGACCGGCTGTCCCCGCACGCCGTTCGCGCGGCGGGTGCGCAGGTGCGGCCGGGGCTGCCCGGGCCGCGAAAGATCGAGGAACCGAAGCGAAAGGGGCTGTTGCGTGGCCGTCGTTGACACCATCGAGGTGGGCGGGCGTGAGCTGCCCCCGGAGGAGTACGGCTACTTCCTCGGGCACCCGGTGCGGCCCCAGGTCGATCAGCCGCTGTACTCGCCCTACGATCAGGCGCTGCGGATCGTGGGCCCGATGGGCTCGGGGAAGACGTTCCGGTTCATGGGCCGGGTGATGCGCAACGCCCCGGGTGGGTGCGTGGCCACCGGCACCAAACCGGACACGGTGGAGCTGACCTACGGGGCGAGGGTGAAGCGCGGGCCGACGTGCTCGCTCGACCCGCAAGGCATCGTGCCGGGGATCGAACCGCTTCGCTGGCCCCCGGTGTGGGGGGCGTGGGACACGGAGGTTGCGGAGCTGCGGGCGTCCGGGTTCGTCGCCGGTTCGGCCGGCCGCGGGGGCCGCAGCGATGAGGGCGCCTCGTTCTACCGGCGGCAGGCAACCACGGTGCTGGCCTGTCTGCTGCACGCGGCCGCGCTGGACGGCGCGAGCTTTAGGGATGTGCTGCGGTGGGCGTCGCGGTTCGATGACCCGGCGCCGCGGGCGATCCTCGACCACCACCCCGGGGCCGGCCCGGGCTGGGCGGATCGCCTGGCGGATGCGATCACCGGTGACGAACGAACCGTCGGCAACACCCGCTCGACGCTGTCCGGCTCGCTGGCGTGCTTCGCTCATCAGGCGGTGCTGGACACCGTGGACGTGGACCCGGACCGGGCGACCGACGTTGAAGCGCTGTTGGACGCGCGGGGAACGATCTACCTGCTGGGCAAGGATTCCCCGTACTCGTCGGTGTCGCCGTTGGTCACGGCGGTGACGGAGGACATCCTCGACCGCGCAGAGCGGATGGCCTACGCCAAGCCGGCTCGCCGGCTCGACCCGCCGGTGTTGGTGGCGCTGGACGAGGCGCCGAACATCGCGCCGCTTCCCTCGCTTCGTCAGCGCGTCGCGGACGGCCGCGGGCGTGGGCTGTGCGTGATGTACGCGGCACAGAGCTGGGCGGGTGCGGAAGCCAGGTTCGGCAAGGCGACGGCGGATGAGCTGGCCGCGATGACGAACAACACGCTGGTGCTGGGCGGGGACAAGGACCCCGATTTTCACGCCAAGTTGGAGAAGCTGTGCGGCCTGGTGCGGGTGTTCCGTACCTCGGCCTCGTCCACGCAGCGCGGCGGCACGGGCAACGGCTCGCGGCAGGTGTCGGAGGACTGGCAGCCGGTGTTCCGCGCGCACGAGGTGCAGCGCCTGAGCATCGAACGGGGCGAGGCGCTGTTGTTGGCCGGCGACCTTCCACCGGTGATCACACAGCTTCCGAAGCTGTCGGACGGTGAGGACTGGCCGCAGATCGAGGCGGAGATCCGGCAGGTGCGGGACATGGCGGATGCCGCGCGGGCGCGCGCGGACGCGGAGCGGCGCCGCTTCTACGAGAGCAACGCGGCGGCCTGGCGCTCGGGCGGCCGGGCGGAGAGTGAGGGGCGATGAGCGATCGCGGAATCTGGCCGTGGCCGGAGGTGCCGGAGCTGGTGGCCAAACAGCTCGCGCTGATCGAGGCGGAAGACGCGGAGGAGGAAGAGGAAGGGGAAGGGGACGCGGACGGGGAGCGGGTGGACCTGGTCACCGGCGAGGTGACCACCGAACCGGTGATCCGTCCGTGGGACCTGCCGGCGCTGGGGGATGGCGAGTTCGCCGACGCGGTGTTCGGCTGGCTCGATGACGTGGTGATGTGGCTCAACCACTCCTACGGCTGGCAGGAAGAACAGGTCATCCCCGCCTGCTGGCAGCAGCACCAGGGACTTTCCTGCGACTTGGCGGCCATCGCCTTCGCTCGCTCAGACGCGTACGCTCCGCCCACCGCGGGGTATGCCGGCCGCTGGCACTCCGACCTTGAAGACTTCTACCGGCGCATGATCACCGCGCTGGGCGACGCGGGGCGGGACTGCCGGCGCGGCGACCACAAGCGGCCCAGCGGGTACGCGCTCAAGTCGGTGCAGACGGCGATCACCGGCCGGACCTGAACACCGCCGTCCGGCTTCTGCTGGCCCCCAACCCGGTTCCGGGTTGGGGGCCTTGGCGTTCACCTGGCGGCGCTCTTGAGCAGATCCGCGAGGTGCTGGCGGGCCTCGGCCGCGTGCTTCTTGGCGGCCTTCGCCGCCTTCAACACCTCGGCGTTGGGGGCGTCACCGGCGTTGACGAGCGGGGTGAGCGCGCAAATGGCCTGCATCCACGCCGTGATGGGCGAACCGATGCTGACCGTTCCGGGTTCGGCCGGTGCGGCCATCTCTTGGAGGTCGAGCAAGGTGGAGTTCAACCGGTGCTCGATCATCCGGCCGAAGGCAAACGACGCTTCCTCGTACAGGTCCGCGGTGAACTCGCGGGCCGGGACGACTGCGCCGGCGGTCATCTCTTCGCCGGCCATCGTCATGCCGGCCATCAACGCCATGTTGACGTAGCCGGCGCGGACCTCGGCGGCGTCGAGCCGGTCCACATCGAACATGTGCAGCATCTCGACGCAGAACAGGAGCGCACCGAGCGCCCTCGCGCGGGGCATCGGCACCCCGCCCGTCTTGATGCCCAGCGCGGTGATCGCCTCGTGCAGCTCCTCGGCGGAGGCGAGCGGCGGGCGTCCGTCACGACGCCCACGCGGGTCGGTGGTCACGATGGTTCTCCTCCTGGACGGCCGGCCGGCGGGGCCAGCCTGGGCCTGTTTCGGGTCGTGGGTGGGGTGCCGTAGGGTGGCGGTTCGATCCCGAACCGCGCAAGGAATCTCCCGTGACCAGCCCCACTCCCGACCCCTCTCCTACGGCCATCAACGAGTGGGAGCGGCGGAGGGCTGCGGTCGAGCGGCTGGAACGGGCCGGGGCGAAGGTCATCGTCTCTTGCGGCGCGGCCGATCTGCCGTTGTCCACGGAGCTGCTGGAAACCGTGGTCCGTCACCTTGACGAGCCGCGGGAAGCGCGGTCGCGGCCGGTGCCGACCGCCGTGCAGCCCGCTCCGGTCGAGCATCAGCCGTCGCCCCGGTCGGGCCGGCGGGGCGGCTGGTGGCCGCGGCTCGTGCGTCCGCGCGGCTGACCAACTCGGCCGGCTCCTGCTCTTCTTCGTGCTCGCCCTGGTCCTCGTCGCCGGCCCACACCCCGAACGGGCCGACCTCACCGGGGCCCATGGCCCCCAACCACGGGGCGGATTTCGTCCGGTGTGCCGTGTAGATCAACGCGGGTCCTCTCCTTGGAGGGCGGGTCAGATGCTCGGCCCGCCGGGGCGGCGTGGCGGCGGTTGGCGCCGCTTGCGGTCCCGGCCGGGGTTCTTTGGGTCGTCCTTGGGGCCGCGGCCGTCGCGGTCGTACATCTCGTCCAGGCGTGCGGCGGCGTTGCGGCGCGACTTCTTCGGCGCCGGCGTGGCCGGGGTCGGGGCCGTAGTGGTCGCCGGCTTCGGCTGCGCGGTCTCGGCGCCGGCTCGGTCCGTGCGGGCGGCGGGGGTGCGGCGCTTGGCGTCGCGCACGGCGTCCGGTCCGGTGCGGTCGGCGTACAGGTTGTCCAGGCGCTCGCTGGTGCGGTTGCGGGCCGGCTTGGTCGGCTGTCCGGCTTCGGCGTGCTGCTGGCGACGGCGCCGGCCGACGGGTTCGGCGGCGGCCTGGTCGTGCGGGCGCGAGGCGGCCGGCTGCGGGCCGGCGGTGGTCGGCTTCGCGTTGGTCGGCGCCGGGGAAGGGGTGGGCTTGCCCCGGTGAAGCGTGGTCTGTAGGGCTTCGGGGCCGGTGCGGTCGGCGTACAGGTGGTCCAGTCGCTTGGCGGTGCGGTGGCCGCGCCGGGTGGCGCGCTCGTCGGCTTCGCTCTCGCGCTGGGCGGGGTCCATGACGGCGCGGGTGCGGGATTCGGCGCGCAGTTCGGCGGCGTGCTCGCGCAGTTCGGCAGCCGTCTCGCGCGCCTGGGCGGCGTGCTCGGCGTCGGCCGTCTTCTCGATCTCGACGGCGGTAGTGGTGGCCTGGTTGGCGGCGGTGACCAACTCGCGGTCGGACAGGTCACCGTGCGGGCGCAGGGTCCAGGGGCGCGGGCCGTGCTCCGGGTCGTCGCCTGGCTGCTCGGGCTGCGGGTTGAGGGTGCGTCGGGCGACGATACGGCGGGCCTCTTCGGCGCGGCGCATGTCCTCGCGGGCGGCGAGCGCGGCCGGCGCGGTGGCCTCGGCCTCGGCCCGGGCGGCCTGGGCGAGGGCTGCGGCCTGGGCGGCCTCGACGCGGGCCCGCTCGGCGGCGGCGGCGAGCTCGGCGGCCTGGCTGCGGTCGGCCGGCTGCTCGGCGGCGGCCTGCTCGCGGGCAGCGGCGGCACGGTTGGCGGCGTCCTCGGCGGCCTGCTCGGCCGTCACCTGGGCGCGAACGGCCGCGTCGTGAGCGGCGATCGCGGCGGCAGCCCGGTCCGCGACGGCCTGGCCTTCGGCGCCACGGGCGATCACCACGGCGAGGGTGTCCGCGTCCGCTTCGCCGAGTGCGGGGTGACGGCGCACCCACCGGTGGGCGTCAAGGGCGCGCTTGGCGTGGTCGTAGTCGGCGCGCTGCACCGCCTCGGTGGGCGGCTCGCCGATGGCGGCGCTTTCGTTGCCGTACTCCCACAGCTGGCGGTAGGTGGCGACGGCGACAACGGCACGCACCCACGCGGGCCGGGCCGGGTCGCCGGCGGGCGGAACGGCGCCGACCGCGTCCAACCAGCTGGCTCCCGTGGCGGCGAGTGCGAGCGCATCCGCATAAGCGGTGGCGTCGTCGGCCGGCTTCTGGGCAGCCCGCCACAGCCCCCGCAACGGGGCATCGTCCTCGGTGGGGGCGGGGCCGGTAGCGTCGCCGCCGGTGTAGTCGGCCGCATCTCGGTAGGCGGCCGCGGCGGCGAGCTGGTCGCGCCACGCGACTGCTTCGGCAACCTCGGCGGGCTCCGGACCATAGTTGGCGGCCCACCCTTCGCCGGCCCGGGCGTCCTCCTGGGCCTGGGCGGCGAGGCGGTCGGCGCGCTCGTAGATGGTGGCGGCGAGCTGCTGGGCGAACGCGAAACGGTCGTCTTCCTCGTCGCTCCGCTTGTCCGGCAGGCGCACGCCCATGGCCTTGAGTACGTCGTCACCAACGGCCACCGACTCCACCTCGTAGGCGGATGCGGTCGCCGGGCGCTCGGCGCCTTCGGGCAGCCGGAAGCGTTCGCCTTGATCCTCGACCAAGCCGGCGATCCTGCTGTGCAGGCACTTCGCGTAGTCGCGGGCGCCTTCCCAGTCGCGGGAGTGCGCGGCGACCTGGGCGAGACGGTCGGTGTCGTATCCCTCGTTCGCCAACCGGGTGAGCTGGGCGCGCAGCGCGGGCCAGGCGGGCGAGTCGTACAAGATGTCCGCGAGGCTGCGGCCGATGAGCCGGGCGAGGGCTTCGCGGCACTCGACGCCGGCGAGCTCGTCCAGCACGTACCGCAACGGCTGAATCCGGGTGCGAATGGCCTCCGCCTCGTCCCACAGCTTTCGCTGCGTGGCGGTCGCGGACAGCTGGGTTCCGTCGCGCGCGACGATGGCGGCCCATGCCTGCCGGCCGGTGAGCGGGCGGCCCGGCTCGCCGGTCTCCGGGTCGATGGTCTGCGACTCGTTCGACAGGTAGGCGTGGTTGGTGTAGGTGCCGCGGGTGAGAGTCGGGTAGGCGCTGTTGGCGTCCATGCCGGGCACCAACAGGCCGTGCCCGGTCTGCACCGTGACACCCTGCGCGCGGTCTTTGGTGATGGCATAGCCCAACTCCACGCCCCCGCCGGTGACGTAGTCGGCGGGCAGTTCGGCGCCGTTGCCGGTGCCGGCGTGCTCGACTACGAGGGTGCCGTCTCGGCGGACTTCGCGTACCAGCCACACGTCACCGTTGCGGACCCACTGCCGGGAGTCGGTGCAGCGGATCTGACGGTTGTTGGCTCGGGTGACGATCTGGTCGCCGGCTCCGACGCGGTTTCCGTCGGCGAGGGTAACGGTTCGCCGGTCGTCCACGATGCCGGCGGCGACGCGGTCGGCGCGGGCCCGTTCGGACAGTTGGGCGGCCAGTGCGTTCGTCGGGGCGATCAGGATGCTGGTGAGGCCGTCGGATACGTCGCGCTGCCATGCCTCGTAGGCGGCGCTCAGCATCTCGTCCAGGCTGCCGACTTGGATGCGGCCGCGGCTGCTGTACGCCTCCCACGATGCTTCGGCGTCGCCTCGGGCGAGAGCACCGGCGGCGTCGATCTCCCAGTGCCGAAGGTCGCCGTTGGCGGAGCGGAAGCGGCGAACCTCCGACAGGTGTAGGGCCTGGCTGTCGGACTCCAGCAGCGCGAGCGCGCCACCGACGCCGGGGGAGCCGAGTTGGCGCGGGTCGCCGACCGGCAGCAGACGGCCGCCCGCGTTCTCGACCTGGGCAAGGATGGCGTGCAGGTCGGGGGTGGACGCCTGTCCGGCCTCGTCCACGATCACGATGGTGTCCGGCCGCAGCGTCCATCGGTCCTGGCCGCGGGCGAACTGCTCGGACATGGTCCGCCAGCGGGCGATGTTCTCGGCCCGGATGCCGGCCGCCTCGGCGAGCTGGTCGGCCTGGAGCTGCCCACCGGCAAGGCCCAAAACCTGGATGCCGTGCGCGTCAGCCACCTCGCGCACCAATCGCATGATGGTGGTCTTGCCGGTACCGGCCGGGCCGATGATGGCCGTTGCGCGTACGTCGCGGGCGAAGACACCGTGGACGACAGCGCGCTGTTCGTCGGTCGGGGTGAAGCCTCGTTCCGCGTCACCGGCGGCCAGCGCGGCGTCAATCTGCTCCGGGGTGAGCACGCGCACGGGGGCCGGGCGGGTGGCGGCCTCGACTAGGTCGGCCTCCCACTGCGTGATGCGGTGCGAGGTGTAGCGGGCACTGCCGATCTGCACGAAGATCGGCGAACCGTCCGGCCGCAGGTAGCGCGAGGGGATGGTGAGGGTTTCCGGCGGGCTCTGAAGTTCGCACCGCTCCGGACCCAACACGTGCTCAGTGACCTGGTCAACGAGGGCGTCGAACCGGTCGCCGGCCGCAAGGTGCCAGCCTGCGGCGGTGAGCTGACGGTACGTCTCAGCCTCGACGTTCGCCCGGGTCCAGGTCTCCCGCTCGCTCTCCAGCGTGGCCAGCACGGCCGCGGCCACGTCCGCCAGTGCGGCCGGCTCCGGACGCTCGGCGAGGGCTTCCCGGCTGGCAGCCTGGGCGTACTTGACCCACTGTCCAGGGAAGCGGATGCCGGCCTGCCAGGCACGGCGGCGCCACTGCCGACGCTCGGCACCCACGCTCTTGGGCTGCTTGTCCGGGCGCGCGGTCAGGGCGGCGGCCTGGGCCAACGCGTACTGTTCGGCACGCGAGGGCTCGCGTCCCTCGCGCTCGCGGAAGGTAGCGAGCATCTTCGTCAGCTCGCGTTCGGTCTGCCGGCGGCGCTGGGAGAACAGCGAGACCACCGGCGCAGAGATGCTGAGGAATTCCCGCACCGGTCGCCGGTCGGGTCGGATGCTGTCCTCACGCGGGGCGGCGAGGATGCCGAAGCGCTGCCACATCTGGCGTTCGAGCTCGGTGGTGTAGGTCTCCGACAGAGCGACGGTCAGGCGGTGCAGCGGCCGGGCGTCCAGGGCCAGCCAGCGGCCTTCGGCGTCCTGCACCTTCGCGCTGATGGCGACGTGCCGGTGATAGTCGGGGTCACCGGCACGCGAGGTGCGGTGGACAAAAGCGGCGGCGATCAGGCCCGTGGCCTCGACCTGGACCTGACCACCCCGGGGCCCGACGCGGGTCCAGGCGGCTTCGCCCTCGATCCGGGCCCACACCTTCTCGAACGCGGCCTGTTCCGCCTCCTCCAATTGGGCGCGCATCTCGTCGTTGCTGACGCCCCACAAGATCGACCAGCTTTTGACGGGCGAGAACACCGACTCCCACCCGGCACGGGCGGTCTGCTGGCCGAGCTTGTCGGCCTTCTTGCGCAGCTCGATCAGGCGTGCCTCGGTGGCGTGCGGCTCACGCGCAACCATCGCTTCGTAGCGCTCGTCCGCGCTCGGGTAGGTCTTCCAGCGCAGCCCCAACGCCTCACCGGTGGTGGGGTCGATGCCGTCTTTGAAGATCGCGTCCGCGGCCTGCTGGGTGACCTGGCCGGACAGTCCGAGGGCTTCGGCCTGCCGACCGAGCCACACGCCGGGGGTGTCCCCGCCGGACGACCAGTACCCCGCGAGGTCCTTGCCCTTGATCTCCTGGTCGCCACTGGCGACGGTGCGCATAAGGTAGTCGATCCCGCTGCCGGCGGAGATCGGATGCAGCGTCATCATCCGGCCACTTCACCCCCTGATGCCGGGCACGCCGGGCTGATCCGGCGGCGGCGAGGGGTGGTGATCACAGACCGATAGTACGCCGAACTTTCATGATCATTCCGGGTAGCAAGAGGTGTGCCGCTTTTTTGAGCTCATCAGAGCTCAGCTCAGCATGCCTTTCGCTGAGCTGAGCTCTGATGAGCTCTCCTTGCCTTTGGCATCAGCTCTGCTGATGCCTGCTCATCCATGCTTCGCTGGATGAGCTTGTCTGTCGTGTCGAGCTCCGCTCGACTGGCTCACGCTTGCGTGAGCTTCGGATGCCTCTGGCATCCGAAGCTGCTGGCGCCTTGCGCCAGCAGCAGACCTACGGGGCCCGACCGGGGCCAAGGGCTACAGTTGGCGGGGTGCGGGCGGCCGGTGGCCGCCCGCACCCCGCCGGAGGAACCGTTAGGAACTCGGCCGGGTGGCATGCGGCAATGCGGTGCCGGACGGCGGGGGTCGTCTCCTACACTGCGGGCATGGCATCTGCACGCAACAACCGGATTCAGGAACGACGGGCCGCGCTGCGCGAGCAGCAGAAGCGCGAACGCGAGGCGGCCGACGCGGCGTTCAAGGCACTCGATGACGAGCTCGACGCGAAGATTGCGGCGGCTAAGGCCGTCGCCAACGTGATCGAGCTGAGCGGCCGGGAGCGGGCCGCCGGCCTGCTCGGCCTGGAGGCGCGGGAGCTGGCCGCGTACGCGCAGCTCGCCAAGGAACTGGCTGAGCCCGGCGCAGACGAGTCGGCCGACACGAGCGACGCGGACAGCGCGGACGAGGGCCAGGGCGAGGCCGCGGCAGCCGGCATCCCTTCGCAGGGTGAGCCGGCGACCGCCGCGGCGGCTGGCTGATCTGCGGCCGTGCCGATCGTTCCTGAAGCGGCCCGCCCGCCGGTGGACATACCACCGCGGGCGGACCTCGGGGAGTGGGCCCGCCTGCGGGCCCGCATCGCCGTGACGGATCGGGACTGGGTGTACTGCGGCGCCCTGTCGGACGACGGGTACGGGCGCTTCTGGGCGGCCTCGGCGGCGCCGGCCGACGGGCGGAGCCCCGTGGTCCGCCCCTCCCGCTGGATGTGGCAGGCACACTACGGGCCGATCCCTGACGGGTACGTGGTCCGCCACGACTGTGACCGGAGCTGGTGTTGCCGGCCGCTGTGCCTGCGCCTGGGCGAACAGGCTGACAACGTCTCCGATGCCCTGCGCACCGACCGGCTCACCCACCCGGGCCGGGTCGGCAAGGCGGACCGGCGCGGGGCCGGCGCGAGTGCGCGCGCCGTGCGGGCGGCGGTGCTGGACGCGCTCGGGCGCGGTGTCCACGACCCGGCGGAGCTCGGCGCCGTGGTCGCCGCGGTCCTGGTGCAAGGCGACCCGTTCGCCGACCACGGAACCCTGTTCGGCCTGGAGGCGGCCGGCCCGCGCCGCACCCCGCCGGGTCGCAGGGCCGACGAACCGCGTGTGCCCCTGGTGCGGCGGCCGGCCTCGACGGCCGGTCAGAGCGGCTGCCAAGACGGCCTGTTCTGACCGCGTACCCCTAACGGGCGCCACCTTGCGGGGTCGGCGCCCGTTAGGGGTACGCGGGTGCTTCGATGGCTCCCGACGGGTTCGACAGCACAGGATGCGGCGAGGTGGGCGAGCGATGACCGGTGACGCAGCGGACAAGCGGCCTGGGCGGGATGCGCGCGGCGCGTTCTTGGCCGCGCTGGATGGCCCGTGGGTGAATCCCTTCACCACGTCGGTGCCGGCCGCCCCTGAGCTCGTGTCACGGCCTCCTCGGCGGCTGCTGGTTCGCCGGCTTGGCCTCGCCTCGGTGCTGGCCGTGCCCCTGGCGGTGCTGGCGTCCACCGGCGCCGGCGAGGCGGGCCCGGCGACAGGGGCGGCGCCGGCCCGGGTGGACTGGGCGGCGCTCTCGGTGGTGGCGCCGCACGCGTCCGCCGCGGCCTCGGCGCCCGGCTCGCCTTCCGCGTCCGCCTCGGTGTCCGCGCCGGCGTCGGTGGCTCCGCTGCCGGTGCCGGTGCCTTCCCCGGAGGTGACCACAGCTTCGCCGGACGACGGGCCGGGGTCGTCGGCGGACGACGGAACGCCGGAGGGGCTGGCGCCTTCGCGTCCGGCTCGGCGGCCGTCCGGCCACCGCCCGGCGGCCCCGGGCGGTCAGCGTCCGGCCGGGCCGACCGGTGAGCCGGCCCGGCCGGCCGGGCCGACGGGTGGGGGCGGCGCCCCGATGGTGCCGCTGCCGGGTGGTGGCAGCGCCGGCATGTGCGAGGCTGCGCGACAGGTCGGCCAGCTGCCCGGGGACCTGGTGACCCTGTGCCACTCGATGTACGGCGGCTGACCGAACATGGCGTGGTCACTCAGCGGGCAGAGTGACGCCGTGCTGACCGGCGGCGGCGGCGAGCGGCTGCCAGGCAGCCTCCGCCTCGCCGACCGCGCGGGCGTAGGCGGATCGCTGAGCGAAAGTGGTATCGGCTCCGGATCGCAGATCAGCGGCCTCGGTGAGGGCGGCGGTCAACTCCTCGACCTGGTCGCCGACCTGGTCGAGCTGGTGCGGCCCGGCGGTACTGAGTAGGGCACCGTACCGCTCGCGGATCGCGTCGTGCCGTGCCGTGAGGGCGCTCATGTCCGCATCGGCGATCGGCCTCCGCCCGCGTCGGCGGAGCGCACGAGTGGCCACGCGACCGGCGACGGCCGCCAGCAGGAGTGTGCCGACCACCGCCGGCACACTCACTGCGAGGGTGGCGACCTGCCACCACGGGGCGCCGGTGGTGATCCCCGCCGGGTGCAGGGGCGGGCGGCCGACCCACACGACGCGCACGTACACCCCGCACCCGACGGCGACCAGTCCGGCGCCGGCCCACAACTCGGTGCGCCGGGGACGGCCACTGCTGGGGTGCGGGCCAGCGACCGCCAGTAGTGCGGCCCGACTAAAGGCGAGGGCGCCGGCACCCAACAGGACGCCGGCGATCGTGTCAGCCGCGTGCATGCTCGGCATCCTCCTCGGTCGCTAACTCAGTAGACCAAGTGTTGCCGTACCTCGCTCCGGAGTTCCCTGAAAAGTACGGGTTGTTGGACACAATCCTGTGCCGGTGCTGCGGAGTGCGGGCGTCACTTCGCCGGCCGACGGCCGGCGGTCTGGGCGGGCTGCGACTGAGCGGGCGCGTCGGCGTCGGCCTGCTCCTCGACCGGGGCCGGCCGCGGGGCGAGGGCGGCGACTTCACGGCGGTGGGCTTCGCGCTCGGCGGTCAGCTGCTCGGCGAAGCTCTTCACCATCGCTTCGCGCTCCTCGCTCCAGCTCTTGCGCTCGGCGGCGAGCTCGGCGGTGAACTGCTTGCGCATCTGCTCGCGCTCGGCGCGCCGTTCGTTCCGCTCCTTGGTCAGTTCGTCGGTGAGCCGCTGGCGTTCGCCGGCGGCCGCCTCGGCTTCCCCCGTGGCCCGGTCCGCCGCTTTCTTGAACTGGTCGCGCTCGGTCTGAGCCTTCCCGGCGGCCTCCTCGGCGCGGGTCTGGGCCTCCTCCGCCTTCGTCTGGGCGGCCTGGGCCGTGGTGACTTCGGCGCTGGCCTCGCCCTGGATGCGCTCGATCTCGGCGGCCGCCTCCTGCTGTGCGGTCTCGATGGCCGCTCGCGCGGCGGCCTGGGCCTCCTCGATCGCCTCGGCCTTCTCCCGCTGAGCAGTGGTCACGCGCTCGTCGGCCGCCTTGTTGGCCGCGGCAATGTCTTCGGCCGCCTTCTCCTGGGCGGCCTCTACGTCCCGCTCGGCCTGCTCCTGGGCCTCCTTGACGGCGGCCTCGGCCTCCGTGGCGTCGTGGTCGCGCTCCTCGGCGGCTGCGGCCGCCTCCTCAGCGTCCTTGACCGCCTCGTCCCGCTCGCGGATGGCGGTGGCAAGGTCGGCCTTGGCCTTGGCAACGATTTCGGCGGCCACGGCCTCCTTGGCCTCGATCTCGACGGCGGCCGCACCGGGGTCGCTCAGCGTCTCAAGGTGTTCCGTCAGCGCGGTGAAGTACTCGCGCTGAACGGCGGCGGCCTGGAGGGCGGCGGGCAGGAGCTCGCGCACGCGGGCGGCGGAGAAGTCCACCGGGCGCGTGGGGTCGTCCGGGGTGCGCACGCCGGTGGTGGTGGCGTTCTGCTCGCGCTTGCGGCGCTGGCGCTCACGGAACGCGGTCACCTTGTTGTGCGCGGGGTCCTCGCAGTACAGCGGGGGCCGGCCGGTTCCGGTGGGCGCCTCGGGCGGGCGGGTGCAGCCGGGGTATCGGCAGGTGGGTGCCTCGGCGGTCGGGTCGGTGAGCGTGGTCACGGCGGGTCCGTTCCTGGTCGGTGTTGGCTGGCGAGCCAACTGGGGTCGGTGCCGGCGGGTTAGGCGGCGGCGTGGTGGCTGGTGCGGGCGAGGTGGGCGAGGCGCTGGCGCATCTCGCCGATGCCGCGGCTGCCGGCGAGCGGGGCCGTGGCGGTGGGCCACACGGTACGGGCTGCGGCGGTGTAGGCGGCGCCGGCCAACACCGTTACGTCGGTGGCGTCGGCGAGGTGAAGGCGGGCGGCCTGGTCGCGCAGTTGCTCCGCGGTGACGGCGCCGGGGGCGTCGATGCGCTGAGCGTAGGGCGCAACGACCTGGTCGAGTGTCAGGAAGCCGTGCCGGCTGGACAGGACGAGGGTGGTCGTGTCCTCGGTGGCGAGGGCGTCGGCGGCCTTGCGGCACAGCCGGTGCAGGCTGCCGGGGGCGTAGAGCTGGCCGACGGGCGCGGGGTGGTCGAGCTTGGTCGAGCTGCACGGGATGACCAGCACCCGGCGGGTGGGGGTCCGCAGGGGGAGCACGGGGGCGAGGCGGGCGCCGGTTCGCGTCACCGATGCGGTGGTGACGGCTTCCGGGCGGGCGGCCGGCCGGTGCTCGGCGGGTGCGGGCGCCTGGGCGGGCCACAGCGGCAGTTGCAGCGGCTCGGTGGCGGGCGGGGCGGCCACGGGCCCGGCGGGGGCCTGTGCGGGCACCTGGGCGGCCGTGAGGGCTTCGGGGCGGCGGCCGTAGGCGAGGTGGTCCGCCAGGCTCCACCGGCGCCAGCTGACGGCCCGTCCGGCGGCCTCGGCGGTGGCGCTGGTCGGCGGGACGTGGACGCGCAACGCGTGCGGCGAGGTGCGCAGGATGCGCGCCGACCCGTAGGGGCGCCAGGCGATCGCCTTGCGGCCGATGGCCACGATCATGCCGCGGGTGCCGTGCTTGGACTTCATTCCGGGACCGTGGCCGTCCCGGTAGGTCACGTGGGTGCCGGCGCCGATGATGCCGGGGCCGTCGATGGGCAGGGCGCCGGAGCGCTCGGCCCACCGGGCCAGCCACGCGGCCTCGGCGTCAGCCGGCGTTTGCGTCACGTCCTGCCCGGTGACGTTCTCGCGTGCCGGGGCCTGCTCGCCGGTGGCTGGCTGCTGGTCGGCCTCGGCGCCGGCGCGGTGGAGCTCGGCGAGCTGGGCGGCCTGGGCTTCGCGCGCGTCGTAGTGGGCGTTGACCAGAGCGCGGTAGACGGCCAGTTCCGCATCGGGGGCCCCGGAGCAGAGGGCGGTGTGGGCACGGAGGGCAACGCGGCCGGCTGCGGTGATAGCGACGGGGCCGGGGTCGTCGTCCTCCTCGGCTGCGGGCCGGGAGAGCTCGGCGGCCGCGGCGTCGGCGGCTTCGCGCTCGGCGTGCTGGGCGGCCAACTCGGCGTCACGGCGGGCCTCTTCCTGGCCGCCGATCAGGGGCCGCAGCTCGCGCAACTCAGCCTCGCGGGGCAGCGGCTCCACGTCGCAGGAGAGCCAGGCGCGGCGGGCCGCGTGGCCGTCGCTGGTGAGAAGCACGCTGCCGTGGGCGACGTGCAGGAAGCCGGCCCGGATCAGGGCCTCGACGCGCGCCTTCGCGACGGTGCGGCCGCGGCCGGTCCCGCGGTGCATGTCCTTGCGGTAGAAGGTGGCGCCGTCCTGGTGGAGCTCGTCCCGGTCGGCCCACAGCATCACGTCCGCCTGGGCCTGGCTCCACTGGAGCGCGGCGGCCTGCTGCTCGCGCAGCTCGGTGGTGAGGAAGTCGCGGCGGGCCCGCTCGTGCTGCTCGGCGTGGAACTGGGCGGCAACGAGCGCGTTGGACTTCGCCAGCTCGCCGCGGCACACCTCAACGGTGGCCGGAGCGCCACCGCCACCGCAGATCAGGCACAGCACCCCGTAGGCGTCGAGATCGACGGTCAGCGACTCGACCGACACCGTGTCCGGCAGACCCTCGATGCACCGCATGAACATTCCGCCGCTCCCTCGCTCGATTCCGACTTACGTTTCGTATCGTATCAAACAACCCAACGAAACGCAACTTTTGAAACGATACGAAACGAAACCAAATGACGTAACCAAACGAAACTTAACGATACCTATTTACTGTCGCGGGCATGCCAAAAATGGCCCGGCGGACTGCTGATTTCCGATACGTCGGCAGAGTCGGAAATCACTGATAGTCTCGTTCGCGAACCCTCAGTGACGGTTCGTCAGATATCGGTCCGCATCAGGACGGACCGGTACGAAAGCGGCGAAAGGGACGACATGTCGGGAGAGACCGTGAGCCCTACCGCTGAGTGGGCAACCCGGTGACCGCCACGCTCGGCGGTGCGGACTCGGCGCTGTCGGACGACGAACGCCTGATGCTCGACACGATCCGGAACTTCGCCGCGCTGGCCGGCTCCCGGCCGGGCTGGCGGTACGGCAGCGTCTACGCGCTCCTGCTCGACTCCGGCCGCCTGTTCACCCCGGCCCCGTGGCCCGACGGCGAGATCCCCGGTGAGCCGGGCCGCTGCTACGTCGAATCGGTGTCCTGGGCCTGCGCGGTGGACCGGGCGTACGTGGAGGGGATGGCCTGGAACGGCCTTTGGCAGATCGAACACGCCTGGCTCGCCGGACCGGACGGCCGCAGCGCGCACGATCCGACCTGGCGCGAACCGGGGACCGCCTACCTCGGCCTGCCCATCGACCCGCGCACCGCCTCCGACCTGATGGGCCACCACCGGGAACCGCTGCTCGCGCACGGCACCGTGTGCCGCGAGTGGCTGCAACACGGTGTCCCCGCTGACCTGTTGATCGACTGCGGCCGGCCCGTGCCGGTCGTCGCACGGGAAGGACACCCCGCCGGTGGACCTGCTGCCTGATGACCTGGACGCCGGCGCGGTGTCGGCAGTCGCCACCTTCAACGCGCTGCCCGGAATCCGCACCATCTCGTCGTGCTCCGGCCTGCCCGCGGAGCACACCGAAGAGCGGTTCACCTGGCACATCGCCTGGCAGATCCGCCCGGCCGTCGCGGGCTCGCCGATCGCCGACTGCGGCCCGGACGTGGCCGGCTGGCTCACCACCGAATGGCTGCTGTGGTGCACCAGCGACCTGCGGCGCACCGACCCGAACGGCCTCGTGCACAAGGTGCGGGCGGTGGACCCGATCAACGGGCCCGGCGAGGGCTTGTCCTTCTGGGTCTTCGGGAAGAACAGCGACCCCGGATCGATCCGCACCCTGGGCCACTTCGCCGCGGTGATCCGGGACAGCTGGGACGCGTACGGCCAACCGGCCGTCACCTGGCCGTCGTTGCCCGCCAGTGAGGGCCTGCGCGTGGAGCTCCAAGACGTGGGCCGCTGGTGGTCGCACGGCACGGTGCCGGCCACCACCGACACCCCGGGCTCGGGGCGGCCGGCGTGACGGCCGGCGTCGTGGAGACCTCCGGCGGCGGCCTGGCCGACCAGCTCGCGCAGCTGGCTGCGCGCGCGGCCGCCGGACAGGACGTGGCCGGCGAGCTCGCGGCCGCCGCTGCCGAACTGGCAGCACGTCACCGACTCGCCGGTGACGCAAACGGGGGCCTGGTCGGCCGCCGGCCGGGCGCCGGCCCCCTGCTGCTGCCCGGGCAGTACGCCACGGCCGGACCGGGCCGGGTCCGCACGCCGGGCGGCTTCACCGTGGATGAGGCGACCGCACGCCGGGCCGCGCTCGCTGAGCCGGCCAACACCCGCCGCGGCCGCGCGAGCCGGGCCGCCCTGTTCGTCGCCTGGTGCACCGAGCATGGTCGGGTGCCCACCGACCCCGGCACGCTGGCGGACTGGGCCAACTACCTCGCCGACGGCCAGCACCCGACCGACACCATCACCTCGTATGTGACAACCGTGGCCAGCGTGCTGGACCTCAACGGGCACCCGGTGCGCGGCGACGAACGCGACCTGATCGCCCGGGTGCTGAACAGCCGCTCCGCCGAAGAGGCCGCCGACACCACCGGTGCCGGCGACGTGTTGCAGGCGACGGAGTGCACCCGTGCCGACCTGGCCAGGATGGTGGCCACCTGCGACCGCAGCACGGCCCGGGGCCTGCGTGACGCCTGCGCGCTGCTGCTGCACTGGTACATGGCCGGCCGCGCTTCCGAACCGGTCGCCCTGGGCGTCCTCGACGTGACCGAGGTGTCCGCGGACATCCTCGACCTGGCCACCGGCGAGGTGGTCAGCCGGCCCGCGCTCGAGTTGGTGTTCCGCCGCTCCAAAACTGACCCGTACGGCCGACGGCGCGACGTCGTGCGCCTGGTGGCGCAGGACGATCCGGAGCTGTGCCCGGTCGTCGCGGTGCGGGCCTGGCGGGCACTGCTCGCCGAGCACGGCGCCCACCAGTCGGGGCCGCTGCTGCGCAGGATCGACCGCTGGGACAACATCGGCGGTACCGCGGCGTGCGCCGGCCGGCGGCCGGTCGATGAGCGGCGGGCCGGCGGGCTGACCGATCGCAGCCTGCGCAACATCATCGCCACGCGCGCCCGGGCGGCCGACCTGGTGCGCGAACTGCTGCCGGAGGAACGCGAGGTGCTGTCCACCTGTGCGGAGGCGGCCGCGCTGGCAGCTGCCGACAGCGACAGCGAGCGAGAGGCGATCCGCACCGACCGACGCATCCGCCGGCGGGCCCTGCGGCGCCAGCTCAAGCGCTACACCGGGCACAGCATGCGCCGCGGCTGCGTACGCCACATGGAACGCTCCGGCGTGGCCCGGCACCTGATCGAGCTGCACGCCCGGTTTTCGCCCGGCTCCAAAGCCCTGGCCCGGTACCGGGTCGGGGAAATCGCCTGGGAGGACAACCCCACACTCGGCATGGGCGACCCGCACGCCGCGCGGCGCCGGCTCGCCCAACTGGCGGTCCGCCGCGCGTAGCTGGGGAAGCGTCGGCATCACTGCCGGCCGGCACCTTGGGGGGCGTCGCTCGACGGCTGGCCCGGGTAGGCGAGCGGGCGCCGGCCGGCCGTCGTCGGACGGGCCCGGGCCGGCTCCACGAACAGGTTCGGGGCGGTGGCGGCCGCTGCCTCGGCGACCGTGCGGGCCGGCCGGGCGGCCGTCACCGGGGTTGTCGGCTGCTTCTCGGGGCCGGTGCCGAGTGGGCGGCGCGGCCCGTGCTGCCCGGTGGCGCCCGTTAGGTGTGCGGCTGGCGGGAGGGTCACGCGGTGGCGGCTTCCTCGACGGCGCCCCGGATCACTGCGGCCTCGGCGTCGAGCCAGGCGCGGACCGCGGCCGCCGCGGTGTCGGTGAACACCGACTCGCCCCGGTTCTCGGCGAGGTGCACCCACACGTACGCACGGCGGCGACGGTAGCCGGCGAGCTCGTCCGGGTCGGGCTGGCGGTCGTCCACCAACAACGCGTCAGCTTCGGCATCGAGGCGGGCCAGCAGTCGCAGCGCGGCGAGCGGGTCGCCGGCCTCGGGACCGGGTGCACTCAGCAGGTGGGCGCGGGCCTGGTCGAGCTCGTCGCCCTGGTCCTCGTCCATCGCCTGGTGTCCTCTCGCGGGTGCTGGCTCGTCCTCGGCCACCCTACCGGCCCCGGGGCTGCTGAGGGCCGGTTCGCCGGCTGTGGCGCGGGCCTGATGCCGTGTCGGGCGACCTGGTCTCACGCGGCGGTCGCGAACCGGCCGGCGGCGGCCTGGGCGGCGAGCTGGGGCAGCCGGGCGGTGTCGATGACCTGGCCGGCCTGGGCGAGCGCGTCGGCGGCCTGGGCGAGAGCGAGCGCGTCGATCCGCAGCGCTTCCAGGTCCCATGCGCGGCCGTGGTCGGCCTCGCCGTCGGCGGTGCGCGGGTAAGCGCGGGCGTGGGGGTCGCACCCGGCCACGACCAGCTGTCCGGGCTCGGCCCTGCGGCCCGCCTTCCGCTTCTCCGCCCGGCTCAGGGCACACCAGCTCGCCTCCCGCAGCCACCAGGCGTACCGCAGCCGGTCCACGTAGCCGGACAGGGCCCGCTCGCCCGGCCGGGTCGCGGTGCCGAGCTGGGCGGCCGCGTCGTACAGGCTGCGGGCCGTGCGGACGGCTACCGTGCGGCCCCGGGGGTCTCGGTGCAGGATGACCAGCTGAAGGCCCGTCAGAGCCCCTATGTGACGCGTCAGGGTCCTCCTGGTGTATCCGGTGACCTCCGGCAACTCCTCGACCGCACAGCCGGCCTGGAGGGCTTCTAGGGTCCGCCCGGCGTGGTGACCGAGTGCCTGCCACAGTCCCGACTGCTGGTGAACGATCGCGCGCGAAAGCTCAGCTAGTAGGCCCCGGTACACCCCCCCTAGCGGGGGGGTGTACCGGGTTCCGTCCGACCCGTGGTGACCTGGGGTTTTCTGCGAAGCGGGGGCGGTCTCGGCGAAGTGCCGGGAGACGGCGGCGCGCAGAGTCTGCGTCACGTCGGTGCCGGTGACGGGTTCGACCGGCGGGGCCTGGTGGACGGCGCACGCGTGGTGCGCGTCGCCGGTGCACTCGTGGGCCTTCGCCACTCGCACCCGGCCGGCTACGAACTCCTCGGGCAGGGACTCGCCGGCCCTCTCCAGCCAGCCGTCAGCCTGCACGCGCTTGATGGCGAGCGCGGCCGTGGACTTGCTGCGGCCCATGAGCACCGCGAGGCGCCGCACGTCGGCGCTGACCTCGTCGCAGCCACTGACGGCCATGAGCCAGGCGACGGCGCGCAACAGGTTGCGATCGGCCGGACCCGACGGGCGGGCCCACCGCTCCGGGTCTGCGGCCTTCAGACGGGCCATCAGGTCGGCGGCGGCCTGGGCGCCCGGGGTGAGCTCGTCGGCCGTCTCCTGGTCGTCTGCGGGCCGCCTGGGCATGCGGGCGGCGTCCTGCACCGCGAGCCACCACGCGCGCTCGGCGCGGCGCTGTGCCTCGGCCCCGCTGAGCCAGTGGCGCGGGCCGGCCTCGTCGCCGGCGGTGCGCAGCCACTCCAGAGCGGGCGTCAGGTCGGGGTCGTCGGCGGCCTGGCACATCTGGGTGTACGACCACCCGGCGAGCGCCATGGAGCGCAACACGGGGCGCACGGCGGTGCTGTGCGCGCCGGGGCGGTTGTCCGGGCGGCGGGCGAGCCCGGCGAGGGCCTTCGGGCCCAGCGGCCGGAACGGAACCGCGAGTTTCACCCGCCCTGCCTCGTCGGTGCCGATCGGCCGCACCACCGGGCCGCGGTCGGCCACCGACGGCGGGACCGGCTGTCCGGCGTAGTGGACCCGCTCGACCGCCCGCACAGCGGGCCTGGCGCGGTCCTGGGCCAGCAGCGCGGGCGCTCCGGCCATCCCTTCCAGGGTGGACAGCAGCGCGGCCCACGCGGCGTCACCGGCGCCCTTCTGGAGCACCGCGACGGCCTCGCCGGCGGTGTGCAGCGTCAGCCGCGCGTACCCGCCGTGGCGGTGCAGCGCACCGGGCGGGCGCACCGCGCCCGACACCGGGTTCGTCAACGGCGAGATGTCCAGCGTCGGGAACAGCCGCGCGGCCGCCTCGGCGATCCGGCGTACCATCGCCGGCGTGAGTCCCTGCGGGCAGCCGGCCCACAGGTGCATGCCGCCGGACGGCCCGGACGCCACCGGCACGCACGCGATGCCGCACGCGGCCAACAGCTCCTTGAGCGCGGCCGCGTCCGCCAGCACCTTGGCCCGGCCCCCGCGCGAGGCGTCAAGGTCGAACACCACCAGCACGTACCGGAATCCGCCCCACCGGCGGCGCTTGCACGCCAGGTACATCGCCACCGGCCGGCCGGCCGTCGCCTCCTCTACCGGGATCGGCACGGGGTAACAGTTCAGCCAAAAACCCGGCTTCCCGGCGGCCGCGCGAACCATCCTCCGCCCCGGCGACACGCCCGGCAGGAACGTGGACAACACCGCCTCGGCGTGTGCCGCGACAGGGTCGGACGTACTCGAATCGAAATCAAGTTTGAATACGGTGGCGGAATTATCGACATACCGACCCGACGATGACACGCCAGATCCGGACATGGGGGTACCGCCACCGCTGCCTGTTGGTACGATGGCAACGGCCTCTCAGCTCAAATGGCCAAACGAAGACCGGCCCGACGGCTTGGCGGCCGTCAGGTTGGGTTTTGCAGGGACTTGGCAAGGTCCCTATTGGGTGAGGTTCCCTCGGGTCTGGACAACCGTTGGTGAGGGTTCCTCAAGTGATCTTCATATGTCCCTGTTGGCGCGCCCCCGGATCGGGGGCCTTATTTTTTTGCCCTAGCTGGCTATCCGGGCCTCCTCCGCCTTCAACTGCACGGGCGTCTTCAACTGCACGCCGTGTGGCCACCCCTTCGGGGTGCCTGTCGTCGGGTCTACCTCGACGGCCTCGACCAGGTCGTTCAGGAAGCCTGAGATCGAGATGTTCAGGGCGGCGCACATGTCAATGAGCTTCACCGCGACCGTGGGGGTGAAGTTGCACCCCGGCCGGTACGGATCGCCCTTGGACTTGTCGTAGGACGGCGCGGTGTAGCGCGTGCCGCGCGGCAAACCGCGGCCTCGTCCTGGGCTCGGGTGATCCACCATGAGAGAGATCATGCCATGTCTGTGTAGCGGAAATCCCGGCAGTGCAGCAGAAACCCGCGTGTCGTTCTTCAACTCGCGGGCTCTGCGTGCACCTTTGGGTGATTCGCCCGATTTTCAACAGACCTGACGTTGCTACAGGCGGCCGTACTCGTTGATCCAGGCGAGTCCTTCGTTGTCGAGCGTGAGGCGGGCGCGGGTCACCGCGACGTAGGACAACATCGCCTCGTCCTTGCGGATCGGCCCTGGGGCGCCGGTCTCCTGGCGCTTGGGTTCGGTGAAGTCGGAGGCGATCAACACGGTTGGCCACTCGCGGCCCTTGGCCTTGTGGGCGGTGCTGATGATCACGTCAGCGGCCGTCTCCTCGACTAGGGCGTTCGCGGCCTTGATGACGGCTTCGGGGCCGTAGTCATCAATGAGCCTGACGAACACTCGGAGGTCGCTGCCGCTGTTCTCGTTGCGGACGTACTGCCGGAGCTGATCCCACGTCTGGAACGCCAACAGCTCGGGGTGGCTGGTGGGCCGGCCTTGGCGCAGGTTCAGCGCGGCTTCGGCCAGCTCCCTGATCTGCTTGGTGCCACCGACGAGGGCGGGGCGGCGGCCGTCGGCGAGCACCGACATGGCGCGGGCCATGGCCTCGGCGTTGGTGCGGCACAGTACGGCGTCGGCGTGGTCGCCGCAGCTGCCGGCCAGCACGCGGGACTTCATGCCGGGGTTGCCGTGGAGTCGGATGGGGGCGCCGATCTGGGTAAGCCAGCGGTTCGCCTCGTCGGCGATGTCCTGGCCGAAGCGCCACGACTGTTGGAGGTACAGGCGCCGTTCGGCGGGCCAGGTGGCGAGGGCATCGACCGCACCGCGCCACCCGTAGATGGCCTGGGCTGAGTCGCCGACGGCGATGCGCTGGGCGCTCTGGGACTGGACGAGGTCGGCCACCACCGGGTTGCTGTCCTGGGCCTCGTCCAAGAGCACGAAGTCCGTGCGCAGGTTCGGCCGGGTCATGGCCCACGCTTTCAGGTAGTAGTCGTGGGTGTAGCGGTGTTGACTGCCCGGGTCTTGGGTCTCGCGCCACAGCCGGCGGGCGTGCGGCAGGATTTCGCGCCGCAGCGCGTCCATGTCCGCCCGGTCCACCACATCGAGTGCCGGAATGTGACGGCTCGTCACCTCCTGGTCGGCGGAGTGGGCGAACGCGTCCACCGTGTCCGCGGCGAGCTGGGCGAGCGCGGCCGGCGCCAACACGAGATCGGCGTTGACCCGCAACGGCTCCACGATCCGCAGCAACTCGGCGGTGCGCTGGGCGGGCACTCGGCGGCGTAGGCGGTCCTTGTGCTGGTGCCCGTGGGACCGGTAGGCGAGGCTGTGCGCGGTGGAGCACTGCACGTGCGGGGGGAACACCTTCTTGGCGTCCTGGGCGATGCTGCGGTTGTACGCGATGTAGAGCCCGCGGCCCTTCATCAGGGTGGCGGCCATGCGGAGCGTGGTGGTCTTCCCGGTGCCGGCGCCGGCTTCAACAACCAGATCGACGCCGGAGGCGCACGCGTCAATGATGGCGGCCTGTTCGGCGGTGGGCCGCATGCCAGCCACCTCGCGCACCACCGCGGGTGCCTCGACCGGCAGCGGTGCGAGGGGTGCCGGGGTGTGCGTCACCAGCTCCTCGGTGACGGCGGCAGGGGCGGGCTCGGCGGCGGCCGGCTCGCCCTGGTGCTCGGCGGCCGGCTTCTCCTGCTGCTGTTGCGGCTCGCGGGGTGTGCGGTCGGCCACCTCGACGGCCTCGGCCGGCTGCTCGTCGGCCGCAGCGGCGCCGGCGGCGTCGTCCGCCAGTGCCTGGGACGGGATGAGCGTGGCGAGGCGTTCGAGCGCGGTCCGGGCTGCCTGGGCGCGCCTGACCACCTCGGCGAGGGTGGTGGCGTCGAGCTCGCGCAGCTCGGTGGCGCTGAGCACCGGGACGCGCAGCGCGGCGGTGATGGCCAGGGCCTCGGCGGCGAGAGCCGGGGCGTGCCTGCGGCGGTGGGCGCGCATGCGGCACGTGCCGTTGTGGAAGGCGCGCGGCGGCCCTTGGCGCCGTGTGGTCGGCGGCAGGGGCTCGCCGCACCCGGCGCACGTCTTCGGCTGCCCCGGTTCGGCGCCCGGTGCCGGCGCGCTGCCTGACTGGCTGTCAGCTGTTTGCGTCACAGCGTGAAGTGTGACGATATCGGCGGGTAGTCCGCAACCGACCTGGTGTTCGTGTCGGCTGGCCTGGTGGCCTTCGCCGCGGGTCGGGCCGGAGCGGGGTGGTCCCCTCCTCGGTCGGGCAGGCCGGCGGCCGGATCGTGGGCCGCCTCGGGGTGCAGGGCTCGCGCGGAGCGCGACCGCCAGAGGCGGCTTGGCCTTGCGCCCCGGGGCGGGCCGTGATCCCCTCTGGTGCCCCGACCGGGGAGGGGGCCGCACCGCGACCCACCACCACCTGAGCCCCCCACGAGCGGCACTCGGCGGCGGTGCCCGACTCCCCTCCGAGAGAGGGCCGGGGTCCGGGGCAGAGCCCCGGTGCAGTGGAGACAGGGAAGGTTGTAGATCCGGAGCCTTCACCTTATCCAGTGGATCTACTGGAACGGGTGCACGTAGACGATCTGGCCCGGACCGGCCGGACGGCTAGTCGCGGGCCTCGCTCGGGGCACCGTGGAACTCGTACAGGCGGGCTGCGGCCGCGAGCACCGCCATAACCGCCGGCGTAGTGCTCCGCAGACTGAAGAGAGCGACGCGGGCCCGTTCGCCTGCCGGCAGGTCGGCAAAGGCTGCGGCCTGGTCGGCGTGCTCGCGCAAGGTGTCAGCGGCGCCCGGGTCGGTGTCGTAGAGGGTGGTCACGGCGGTGACCAGCTCGCGCGCCACGTTGGTGCCGAAGTGCGGGGCGGTGGCCCGGGCGCGCGGGGTGCTCCACGCGGCGGCGAGCGGAACCGCGGCGGCGAGTAGGTCGGCCTTCCACAGACTCAGGCGCGCGGTCGCGGCGGCTTCGCCGCGGTCGTCTCCGTCCCACTGGGCGCGGCGTACGGCGTCCTCGGCGGCCAGCACCTCGGCGGTGGTGTGCAGCACCTCGGCGAGGGCCTGGGCCTCGTTGGTGTCGCCGTTCACGGCGTCTCCTGGGTTCGTGCTGTCCACGGTCGTACCCTTCCCCTTCATCATCCTCTGGTTGGTGGCCGGTGTGAACCGGTCCCCGGGTTGCGGACCCCCGCCGGTTCGGTGGCCTTCGTCGCTGCGGCTGGTGTGCTCGTCTCGTGGTCCTGGTGCTCAGCCACGGAAAGGCCACCCCCGCCGGCGTGCACCCGCGCGCCGGCAAGCGGAGGTAGTCGAGCCGGGCGGCCGGCCACGGCCGAACGGCGGCGCCATCTACGGCGAGCAACGCCCCTGCCATGCTTTTGATCGTCTCGGCCGCCACCACCCGAGACTCAGCAACCGGAAGTGCTGCCTACGGCCCGCACCTGGTGCACGAAGCCGACGCGCGAAGCGAGAGCAACCACCCGCCGGCCACCCCGCCGGCCCACCGGCCGGGCCAGTCCGGTGCCACCCGGGGCGGCGCGGCCCGGACCGCTCGCGGCGGTCAGCCGCTCCGACCCTCGCCGAACTGCTCGCGCATGAACTCCCGGTAGCGCTTGCGGTTGCGCGCCTCGTAGAGCGACACGACGCCTTCGGGTACCGGGTCGTCCTCGCGCGGGCGGCGGTGCCGGGCCGGCGGGCGTTCGGGCGAGATCGGCGCCGGTTTGGGCGGCGGCAGCGGCGGCAGGCACGACGGGATCGACGGCCCACCCTCGTCGGGGTCCGGGTGCTGGCCGCACACACAGGTGTAGTCGCGCGGTGTCCAGGGCGGCGCCGGCGGGCGGGGCTTGCGGTGGCGGCCGGGGCCGGCGTCGGGGTCGTGGCGGTGGGGCGCGCAGTGCCGGCCGGCATCGGAGGCG
>NZ_CP108406.1:0-102871 GCF_035976515.1 Kitasatospora sp. NBC_01302 | reverse complement strand
GTAACCGCGGGCCTTCGGCCCGGGTTGCTTGCGCCTTCGGCGCTGCGCGGCGCCGTCGGCGCCGGTACTGCCCCGGCCTTTGGCCGGGGGCCCTCGGCTTCGCCGAGGGCTGCCCGCGCGGTGCGCGGGCAGCGGGCCGGCTGCGCCGGCCTGATCGGGCTGCGCCCGATCGGGTGGGGTTGCGGGCGCTGCGCGGGCTTGGGTGTTGGTGGGTCAATTCCGCGCTTCGCTGCGGAGTTGGGTGAGTGTCAGGGTGGGGCCTTCGGCCCTTGGCGGGGTGGGGGTGGGTGCCGGGCTTCGCCCGGACTGGCTGGGGTGGTGGGTGGAGGCGCTTCGCGCCTTGGGGAGTGATTGGGTGACGGGTGGTCATGTGGTGGGGTCACTCGTTGGGGTGGTGGAGGGGCGGGCTTCGCCCGTTCTCATGCATCAAAGACAGAAGCCCGCTAGACTCTGGGGCTGGAGAAGGGGCTCGGGGAGTCCGTAAATCCCGCAGAATTGACCGGGCGTAAAAGCCTCGCGGCCCCTCATGGATAGCAACGGAAAGGCAGGTCAGTAATGCCGTCGAGTGTCGCCTTGTCGGCCTCAGTCGGGGCGGGAGGGCAAGGGGGAATGTTGAGCGAAAAGGCCGCGAACAATGGCGGCGAAATTGCGGTGGGTCAGCCACCGCGTACCGGTGCCGGGCTCCGGCACGGTGGGGCTGGCCTTCGGCCGCGACGGTCAGGTGGCGAACGGATCCGGCGGGGTCGGGGCTCCGGAGGAGACCCCGCCGAGGCTCCCGCGCGGCTGGAAGCCCAGCACGTCCGGCGGCAGGGCACTCAACCCGCCGTCCGGCCGGGCGCAGCGAAGCGGGCGCGGCTACTGCCGGATCGGCCGGCAGGCCGATGCTGCTGCACGGACCCGTTCGCCCCGTACGGTGCGCTCCCCCTACTACAGATAGGGGAGATGCGGCATAACCGCTGGTCAGGGGCCTGTGCGGGGAAGGGATCTGTCCCCTCAGCCGGGACAGATCCCTTCCGATGTGTCTCTCCTGGGGGTGCTTATTGCGGTCGGAATGTCGGCGTGGCTGACAGTCAGACCGTGGAAACGTCGAAGTTGCTGACGTTTCGTGTGGGATTTTGCGACGGAGCGGCACTGACTTGGGGTCCGGCCGAAGGCGGTCCGGCGGCTGGGCAGGCGGCTTGTCTGCGGGCATGCGAACGCCGTGCCGTCAGGCCGGCGGGGCCTGGGCGGCACGGCGTTGTCGGGCAGGGTCAGCTGACGGCGTGCAGCGAGCCGCGGCGCCTGGCGGCAGCGGCCTTCTTGGCGGCGGCCTGGGCGGCGCGCTTCTCGCGCTGTCGGGCCAGCTGGTCCTGGTAGTCGGCGACCGCGCGCCGGTAGGAGTCGAGGAAGCCGGGGGTGTCCAGGCGGTCTTCCTGCGGCATCTCGTTGACGGCCGCCACCGCGTCCTGCGGGGAGTTGTGGCCGGCCACCATGGGGTTGATCTGGTACAAGCCGTTGCGGACCTTCTTGACCAGCTTGGCCAGCTCCAGGCTGCGCAGCGCGGCGTTGGCGCTGGGGCGGCTGAGTCCGATCAGTTCACCGATGCTGCCCTGGTCGATAGCGACCCGGCCGCCGGCCTCGCTGACGGCGCGCAGCTTGAGGAGCGCGCGGTAGGCGGCCGGCGGGAGGTCGAGATCGGCCAGGAGGCCGTCGGCGTTGACCGCGGCGAATCGCAGCTGGCTCACTGCTCTGTCCCTTCCTCGTGCTGGTTGGCGGCGCGGTTGCGGCGGCGGTCGGCACGCTGCTTGGCCCGCTGCTGGCGCAGGTCCTCGATGGCCTTACGCATGTGCTCCAGCGACGGGTAGCGCACCAGTTCCGGCAGCGTGACGTCCTCGCGGATATTGTTGAGTGTGTCGGACTGCTCGACGCGAATGTACTCGGCCTTGCGTCCCGCAGTCTCGGTGCCGGGGATGTACTCGGCTGCCCGGTAGGAGAAGGGCGGGTTGAACTGGTAGCAACCGCGCTTCACCTTGAAGACGATGCCGTGGCCCATGACGTCCTGCAGAGCCTCGGAGGCCTTCGTGCGGGAGACGTCGAGGACGGTGCCCATCTCCTCCTGCGTCAGGTAGATGCGGCCGCCTGCGCGCTGGCAGGCGATCAGCAGCAGGATCAGGCGCAGCGGCAGTGCCTCGCGGAAGAACTGGGCGATCAGGAAGAAGAACTCCAGCGAGTCCATGCTGAAGGCATTCGGCCGCTCCGGGGTGCCGTAGAACTCCAGCGGGTTCCGCTCGCCCTCCAGCGTCAGCTTCCGGCCCGGGTAGCGCCGTGCGACGTCGTCCAGGTCCTTCACCGGGGCTACCGGACGGCTCCACGCCTGGAGTGCGTCGTCGGCGGGGGGCCGCGGCTGCGGAGCGCGCTTGGCGTCCGACAGTCGGCCCTCCTCGGGCTCGGATGCCACCTGCTGCTCCTCTCCTCAGTGATCACGTTCGCGGCAGCAGTATGTCAGTGATGCCGACAGATACGTCGGCCATACCGACATTCCGCGCGTGTTGTGTCCCCCCAGGAGGGACACAACACCTGGGAGCACCGTCGCCGCGATGTACTGCCAGGGTCCTGTGCAGCCGGGTGCAGCACGTTCACGGGCCGCATGGCTACCGGTCAGCCCTGCGGCCCGTGGCCACGCAGCCCCATGGCCTCCAGGTCCACGACCCGAGCGATCACGGTCCGGTTGCCGTCCTGAACAAGGGTCTTGGGCTCGCCGACGAAGAGCAGCAGGCGGTCCCCCTCGACGCGCACGGCGTTGTAGTGGGGCAGGCCGGACGCTTCGCGTTACTCCGGGATGGCGTAGGGGCCGGTCCTGGCGTTGTAGGCCGCCACGAGCCTGGTCTCTACCGCCCGGTGTACATCCTGGAAGACGGGGTCCTCGCTGAGGAACCAGAACAGGGTCTCGTCGATGGCCTGCGCCTGCACGGTGCTGTTCAGCCCGCCGTGGAACTCCAGGTAGTGCAGCAGGAAGCGGAAGCGCTTCTCCAGGTCCTCACCATCCCCCTGCCCGGAGGGGTGGGCCGAATCCTGGTGGCACTGCTGGGGGTGGCAGGCCGGCATCGCCGTCTCGCTCCTGGTGCCCCGGTCGGGCCGGCCGACCGGCCCTGGGGCGTCGGCCTGCCCGGCCGCGCTGTTCTGGGCTGCTGCGGCGTCGAACTCGCTGTTGTTGGTCATGGCTTCACCATGGTTCTGATCACCTGTGGACAGACGGTGCGGCCGTGTAGCTGGTGGCTACCGGGCTCTGATGGGCTGTGACCTGCGCTGTTAGGGTGCGCCGGGCGGTTCCTGATCGCCGAATGGCGCGGAGTCCTGGCAGAACGACTCAGGTGAGTGATTCTCCGGGGATGCGTTTGTGGTCCGGCGAGGCAGAGACGAGGCATCGGCACGATGAGCAGCGCGGCGTCCGGGACGGCGGTCATAGCCGTGTGGTCCGAGCTGTGGGCCGGGCACGGCCCCGAGGACCGGGCCGGGCTGCTGCTGGCCGCAGTCGACGCCCTGGGGGCTTATGAGGTGCGCGCGGCCAAGCGGGCCTACCGCCGCGCGATCGAGCAAGGGCTGCCCGAGGGCTTCGCGCTGCGCGGTCGTGTCTTCCACGGCCCCGCGTCGGATCTGGCCGTCCAGGGCGAGCGCCTGGTCCCCGCCGACGGCGGCCGCCAGGCGCTGCTGGAGCTGCACCGCAGCGTCCTGGAACGCGCCGTTGACGGCCCCGACGGTGACGGCGTCGCCTACTTCTGGCAGATCGCCGCCCCCTACCGGCTCGGCCCCGGAGACAGCCGGCTGTACGCGACCTGGCGCTCGATCACCGGCGACCAGGCCCCCGAGGCCACCGTGCGCGCCGCTCTGGACCGGTGGGGCCGGGACCACTGCGACGTCCTGCACGCCACCGGACGCTACGACTTCCCCACCCTGCGCCGCGCCGTCGAGGGCGACTCGGCGCCGACACCACCGTGGTCGACCTCGTCACCCGGCACTACCGGGACGCGGTGGCCGCCGTCCTGCCTCGCGGCTTCACCCTGGACGGCGACGAACTGCGCGGGCCCCACCCCGCCATCGACGCCGACGTCCGCGGCGCGGTCCACGGCGTCGACCTGGACGCCGTCATCGCCGCCACCGCGGCCGCGCCCCGCGACCTGATCACCGCCGCTCAGGTGGCCGACTTGATCGGCGCCGCCTCCGCCGGCAGCGCCCGACACACCCTGTCCCGCTGGGGCGTCACGGCCGTCGACCACCGCCCCAGCAAGGCCGGCCGCCTCCAGGCCCTCTACGACGCCGACCAGGTCCGCGCCGCCCAGCGCAGCCGCCCCGGTCGGGGACGCCGCACCGGAGCGACCTGACATCAGCAGCCGCAGCCGCAGATCCGGCACCAGCCGCAGCGGGTGCAGCGTTCGGACTCGAGGTCGCCGCAGGACTGGAAGGCGTCGCTGCCGTCGCCGATCGGGCAGTAGCACTCGCAGCAGGAGCCGCAGGCCGCGTGCACGCGGTCCTCGCGGCGTCCGGCGATCACGGTGGTCGAGCGGTCCCCGCAGTCCCGGCACTGGCGCGGCACCACGGCTGGGGCCGGCTCCAGTGCGGCGACCTTCTCGGCCCAGGAGGTGAGCGCGGTGAAGTCGGCGTCGGTCAGGCCGGCGGCCGGGTCGACTTCGTGGAGCAGGACGGGGGCGGCGTGGCCGTCGGCGAAGTCGCGGCGGACCGTCTTGGGGAAGTGCGGGGCGAGCCAGGCCAGGGGCCGGTCTTGGCGATTTGCCCAGCCCAGCACGTCCTGGGAGCGCCAGTAGAGGTCGCCCTTGGCGTCGGGACTGACGCCGGGGTCGTCCACGCGCAGGAAGAAGGTGCGCTGGGTGGCGCCCTTCAGGTCGGCGTGCGGCGGGGCCTGGGTGAAGCCGAGCGGGCCGAGCAGGGCGGCGAGTTCCTGCTCCGTCCAGGCCGACACCCAGACCAGGTCGAACGGCAGCGCTTCCAGTCGCTCGCCGATGGCCGGGTTGAGCTGGACGACCAGGTGGCTCGGCCTGGGGTAGACCATGGCGGACCAGTCCACCCACGCCTGCGGGCGCACCTGGTGCGGAACGTAGCCGGGCAGGCGGCCTGCGCCGTAGGGGGACAGGACGCCGTCGACGTCCAGGGCGAGCAACGGCCGGGACGGGTGCACGGTGTTCTCCTCGATGGCGTTCACGGGCTGGCGGCCGGGCGCAGCGTGTGCTGGGCCCGGCCGCCGGCTGATTGCTGGTGCGGGGTCAGAGACCCGGCAGGGGCGCTTCGCCGAGGTGCTGGACGGCGGGGCTGCCGGCGAGCTGGCGCAGCAGGTAGAGGGTGCGCTCGGCGGTGGTGGGAGGTGCGGGCATGTGGTGCTGGCCGGTGCGGGGGTCGAGGTCGGCGCGCCAGTCGAGCACGGCCCAGAGCATGGCTTGCTGGCGCTTGTAGCCGGAGGGGAACGGGTCGGGCCGGGTGACCTCCTTCAGCCGGCGCAGGGCGTCGAAGAACGGCGTGAACTCCGTGTCCCAGACCAGCACGTTGCGCTCCGCGAGGATCTCGCGCAGCGCGGCGAGAGCGTCCTCGGGGTCCACCGCGCCCTCGGGCACGCCCTTGGTGCGTGGGCCGACCAGGCGCAGCGTGGTGTCGTACAGGGAGGCGCCGGCGGTGTCGATGGCGGTGATGCGGGCGGCGGCCGGGGTGCGGGCCTTGCCGGTGTCGCTGGGCGGGCGGTGGGTGTACTCGACGGCGACGACGGCCAGGTGCTCGTCGTCCAGGAGCCGGGCGGCCCAGTCGGTGGCCGCGGTGGCCTTCTCGGCGGCTTCCTTCTGCTTGGCGCGCAGGCGGGCGATGTGGGCGCAGGCGCGGCACAGCAGCCAGCCGTCCAGCTTGGTGCAGGGGATCTCGGGGCGGGCGCCGCACTGCTCGCAGGTGCGGGCGCCGGTGGTGCGGCGAGCGGCGGCTGCGGCCAGCTGCGCGACGGTGGCCGTGGTCGGCACCGACTCGTTCAGGTCGTACAGGTCGTAGGTGGCCTTCTTGCCGAGCGGGTCGCGGGTCGAGATGGTGGCGCGCACCGGGCCGCCCGGCTGGCGGGGCAGGTCCAGTTCGGCGAGCCGGGTCCGGGTGACCAGGTGCGCGGGGACCTCGCCCCACCAGGTGTACGAAGCCGGCGGGTTCGCGGCGGGGTTCTGGTTCTCCATCGGTTCCTCCCCAAGGTGGCGGTGCACAGGTTCAACGGCAGCGGCCACCGCCTGGTGGTGGGCGGTCAGCGCGTCCATGGCTCCGGGGCCGGCGTGGGCGGCTTCGCCGGGGTGAGCGACTGGTCGGCGCAGCGGGTGATCTGGAGGTCGCGCACCGCGCACTCGGGTCCGCGGTCGAAGGCGACGACGTACGGCCACGGGGTGGGGTACCAGCGGACCCGGGTGATGACGCCGAGGGCGCCGGCCGGGACGTCCACACGGACGCGGGCGTCCTCCTCCCAGTACTCCTCGGCGGCCAAGTCCTCGTCGATCCACGTCGCGTGCACCGGCTCCAGCAGCTCCACCCGGTCCCCCTCCTCCAGGCCGAGGCGGGCGGTGAGGACCTGGGCCTGGTGGCGCAGCAGCTGCGCGAACGCCTGCTCCCGCTCCGCCGGATCGGTCAGCGCACCGGGATCCAGGACCAGCACCGGCGGGGAGCTCGGCATGCCGGAGATGGCTGGGGAGCGCTGCGCGCCCGGTCCGGCACCGGCCGGGAGTCGGTCGGGCAGGGGGGCGGTGGTGGTGTCGGCGGTCAAGGGCCGGCCTTTCGGGTCGTCAGGACGTGGGTGGTTGGGGGCGGCTCAGCTCATGCCGTCGGCCAGGTCCCGCAGGTGGTGGACCGCGTCGTCCCAGCCCCGGCCGTACCAGGCCGGTCCGGTCAGCGCGGTCGGGTGGTGCGGGGTCGCCTCCAGCAGGTCCGCCGCCCGGTGCCAGGACGCGGCGAGCGCCGCCCGCATCCGGTCGAACTCCTCCACCAGCGCGGCCAGCCCCGGACCGGGCGGGAGCCGCGGGTCGGCCCCGGCCGCCAGATCGCGGCACAGCCCGGCCACGGCGAGGCGGGCCAGGCGGGTGGTCTCCAGTTCCTCGCGCCAATCGCGCCCGGCCGGCCGGTCCGGTTCCCTGGTAGCGGCCGACGCGTCGTGCCTGGGCGGGCCCGACGGCCGCGATGTCTGCCGCGCTGATGCTGCAGTTGGCGCGCCTGCTGCTACCAGTTCGTCCTCAACGAGCACGGTGAGAGCCTCTGCCAAGGCGTCAACGTCAGCGGCGCACAGCGCGCAGGTGCCCAGGAACGTGTGTCCGTGGTCCCCATTGACCGCATGACGCGCCACCTTGTCGGGCAGGCCATCGGCACTGATGGAGGTAGTGCGCAGGGTGGTCCGGATACGCTCGGTGAGGTCTTCCTGGGCGCTGTCGCCCTGGCCGTGGTTGTTTCGGTGGCCGTTGTGCGTCATCGCGATTCCGTCCTCGTCCTTGGAATTCCGGTCGGTATTTCTGCGGTCGCGTGCTTCGGGAATTGCTGCGGAGCACGGATTCCGAGGGGTGCCGTGAATTCGGTTCGGAAATTCTACTGCGCTGGCGGGCGCCGCTTCCGGGCCGAATTGCTCCTCCGTGGCCCTGATGAGCTGGTCGCGGACGGACTGGCCGCAGTACTGGCCCCGATCGGATCACGGCGGCTGTTTGGGCGGAGCCGACCACGAACCAGGCTGCTGGGTCGGCTAGTTTGGCATCTCTGACATGGCCGTGCTCCGCCAAGTCCGGCGGACACAGTCCGTGCCGTAGTCGGCAATCTCGTCCTCGCTGTAATCGGCGAGGATCTCGCCGACTGCATCCCGTAGACGCTGGGCGATCTCATCGGCCACCTCGGGATGGCACAGGATCTCAGCGCCGACCGACCGGAACTCCGGCTCGACTTCATCGTCCATGGGGCTTGTCACCTTGTCTTGTCTCGTTGCGGACGTTCAACTCGCCAACTGGGGTGCTCAGTCCCGTGGTTGGTGGTCAGTTCAGGTCGAAGTCGTTGGGATCGAACTCGAAGTCGTCCGGGCCGAAGCCGCCGTAACCGGCGCCGCCGTTGAAGTAGTCGGCGAGGGCCTGGCCGATGATCGCGCGCACCTCGTTCTCGTCCTCGGCGACGGCCAGGGCGGCGGCCTGCTCGCCCGTCAGGTTGAGCTGGATGTCGCGGGCCCGGACGGCGTCCGAGCCGCGGATCTCGAACGTCACGGCCCGGCCGACCCGGGCCCCAATCCCCGAGATCGTGCCGCGCTGCGCGAGCTGCTTGGCCTTGCGCTCCCGGCCCCGCTCGGTGGTCTGCACGTCGACCGCCTCGCGCTGCAGCTGGTCGACGTACTGGGGCTTGGTGGGGTGGCGGGAGCCGTCGATCCAGCGCTGTACCGTGCGCGGCGAGACGCCGTAGGCGGCCGCCATGGCCTTGGTGTTCCCGCCGTATTTGCGGTCCCGTACCTGGCCGGCCTGCGTGGTGGACTGCACCGGCGCCTTCCGCGACGGGAACAGCGCCTCGCGTACCCGCCCGAACAACCCGCCCGCCATCAGTTCCCGCCTTCCTCATCGTCGTTGCCGGTGCTGGCCGCGTCGGTGCCGGGCTGCTCCTGGTCGATCGGGGTGCCGTCGGTGGTGTAGTGGTGGACCAGCTTGGAGGGGTGCTCCCGGCGCTCCATCGCCTCAAGCACCGCCTGCAGCGGGATCGAGGACTCGTGCTTGTGGCTGCCCGGGGCGATGCCCAGGCGCAGCGCGCCGGGGACCGGGGTGCCGTCGTCCTTGACCGGCAGGAGCTCCAGCGGGGACGGGGCGTCGGTGGCGTACAGGTAGGAGTCGACGTTGACCGCGATCGGGGCCCGGCCGGTGAGCTGGAGGGTCTTGCGCAGGCGGCGGTGGGCGGCGATGCGGGCGGCGGCGATGATGGTGAAGCGGATTTCGGGGCGGTAGGACCAGGACGCGGCGACCTTCTCCAGCCAGGTCTGGTCGTCGAGGTGGCGGGCGGAGTCGGACCACTTGCCGATGCCGCCCTTGTAGATGTTCTTGTACAGCCCGGCCAGGACCAGCGCGTCCGCGCGCACCGGGTCGGTGCCGGTGTCCTTGTGGACGGCGTAGGCGGCCAAGAACTCCTCGGGGGCCTGGCCGTCCGTCAGGCCGAGGTCGGCGTAGGCGCGCTTGTAGCCGCCGCGCACCCGGCCGGTCCACTCCTTGAGCAGCGGCGCGGTGTGGGTGGACAGGTCCGCCGCGGTGATGGTGGCCGGGTCGAAGCCGTAGGTGGTGGCCATGTAGGCGACGGTCGGGGTGGCGTACCAGCCCGGGCCGGTGGGCGGCTGGCCGTGGAAGGTGGCCGGGTGCGGCAGCAGTGGATCGATATCCGTGGTGGTGAAGTCGCACCACCAGAGGCCGGCGGTCTTGCCGCCGTCCCAGGCCGGGTTCCTCACGCGCTCCAGTGGGCCGATGGGCAGGCGCAGGGAGTCGGTGACGGACAGGTAGGAGGCGCAGACGTCGACCGCGACCGCCCACGGGCGGCCGGCCTCCTGCTCGGTGAGCTCGCGGGCCCACCACTTGTAGTCCTCCTCCTCGCACACCGCCTCGCCGCGCGAGAGCAGTTCGCGGGTCAGCGGGTGGCGGGCCCCTGCGGCCTGGGGCACGCACAGGTCGCCGCTGGGCAGCGCGCCCTCGCGCGGGTGGGAAGACCACTCGCCGGTGGTCTCGTCCTTGGTCCACTCCACGCGCGGGCGCACCGCGTCCAGGAGCAGCATCGCGGTGGAGGCGGTCGTCGCCCCGGGCGCGGCGCCCAGGTCGGCGGTGAAGGCCCGGTAGCGGCGGGTCAGGGTGGGTCCGTCCTTGGTGCCGTCGGGGGCGGTGGCCAGCGGGGCGACAAGCGCGCTGACGGCCTGCTGGCGGCCGTCGCCCTGGCCCAGCCACGGCGCCACGGTGACCCGGACCGAGGTCTTCGGGCCGCCGGCCGACCCGGTGCGGCGGAAGACGTGGAAGCTCGGGCCGATCTGGTCGCTGATCTCCATGCCGACCGTGGCGGCGGCCTTCGCCAGCTTGGCCTGGAGCGCGGTCAGGGCCTTCTCGGTCGTCGGCAGCACGGCGGGCAGGCCCAGCTGCTTGAGCGCAGCAGCGGTCAGGCAGACCATGCCGTCACCGCCGCGTCCGGCCGGGTGGGCGCGCTCCACGCGCAGCGGCAGCCCGGTGCCCAGCCACGCGAACCAGTCGCCCAGCTTCGGCCCGGCCGGGGCCGGAACCTGCGGGACATCCAGCACCCAGCCGCCATCCTCGGCGACGTCCAGCGCGACCGCCGGCCACCAACGCGCAGCAGCCGTGGCGGCCGGACGCGGAGCAGCCGGACGGGCAGCGGGACGGGACGTCGCCGGGCGCGCCTTGGCCGGGGACGCGGTGGTCGCGGGCCGGACCGGCACCGAGGCGACAGGAGCAGGAGCAGCGGCCGTGGGCGCGGCCGGGGCGGCGACGTGCGCCGGGGCGACCGGGGCCTGGTCCGCCGGAGCCGGGGCGACCGGGGCCGGCTGCTGGGTGACTGCCGCAGTGGCGGCCTCGGGCGCCGGGGCGGCGGGGCGGCAGAACCCGCCCAGGTGCATCGGGCGGCCCTGGGCACAGTAGACGGAGGGCTGGCCGCACTGCACGCACGGCGCCGCCGGGCCCATCACCAGCGAGCCGTCCGGGTTCTGGTCGAGCAGCGGGACCACCAGGCCGTCGGCGGCATCCTGGACGGGCGCCGGGCCGGTGAATGCCTGCGGCACGGCCGGGGCTGGTGTGGTGGTGGGCTGCGCGGGGGCGGGGAAGCGCTCCGCCAGGCCCGCGAGCAGCCGTGCGTAGGCCGGGGCGATGTCCGGGCCCGGAACGGCGCTGCCGTCCTCCCAGCCCAACACCTTGGCCGAGTCCACCCGCAGAGCCGCCGCGATCTGCGCGGGCGTCAGCCCGGCCGCCAGGCGCAGCCGCGCCCGCTCCGTCGGGAGCGGCAGGCCGGTGTTCACGGCCGCCAGCAGGGCATCGACGGAGTTGAACAGGTCATCCGACATCGGTGGGTCGCTCCTCAGCGTCCGTTGGGTCGGGTCGGGTCGATTCGGGGGTCGCCGAACAGGGCGTCGAAGACCTGCTCGGTGAGGCAGGCGATCGGGCCCCGTTCGGGACGCAGGGTGTAGCCGGCGGTGCGCCCGAGGTCGGCCACCGCGATCGGGACCTGGGGCCGGTAGTAGAAGAGCAGCTCCCGGCCGGCGAACTCCGTGGGCTCCACCACGCCGTGGGCGGGGTTGAACGGCAGGGTGAACGAGGGCAGGCCGGCCACGTCCTCCTCGGCGGCCAGGTGCAGCACGCCGTCGTCGGTGGTGCGGAACGCCACGGCCAGGTCCACGCCGCCTGCACGGCGGTCGCGCGGCAGTCCGTGGCCCTCCAGTACCCGGCCAAGTTGGGAGGGCGCCATGCCGGCCGCCAGGCCCAGGGCGCGCCGGTTGGAGTAGCTACCGGTCGCGTCCGCGCGCGACATCGCCAACTCCTTGACCACGTTCAGGCGCTGGGCGACCCGGCTGATGCAGTCCACCAGGGCCGTCAGGTCGTCGAAGGTGGATGCCTGCGGCGGCTTCACCGGCTGCTCATCACGCAGAGCCGCGAGCAGCGCCCGGGCGAGGTCGTCGTGCACCTCGACCCGCTCGCCCTCGATGCTGATCCTCACGAAATTACTCCCAAACAGTACGATATAACCAAATACTACGCCCGTCTCGTTTGAGTGTCAAAAGGGAAAGGCGCGCGGCAATGCCGCGCGCCCGTCGCTGCTCGGGTCAGACCGCCTGCGCGTCGCCCCGCCGGTCGCGCCAGTGCGCGAAGAGCTCCAGCCAGTGGTGCCGGGCCCGGGTCGGCACCACCCATCGCCGATCCGGCAGGTCCTCGCCCAGGTCCTCCAGCACGATCCGCGCCGCCAGATCCAACCAGCGGGCCGTGTAGCCGCGGCCCAGCAGCTCCCGCAGCTCCTGCGGCGTAGCCGGCAGTCGCTCGCGCGGGTTCCAGTGCGCGGCGCGGAACTGCTCCGCGGTCAGGGGCCGTGCCAGCCGTCCCGGCCTACGACTGCCACGAGAGGGTATAGCACCCGCCGATGCCACTACTGTTCCAATACCTGCGCGGCGGAGAGCGCCGAAGGATGACGGCCGGCAGCATCCGCACGCTCTTGAACCGGGCCCTCCAGAACATCGGCCTGACCCGAGCCGACGGCACAGCGCTCACCTGCACGCCGCACGACTTCCTCAGAATGTTCGTCACCGACGCGGTCTCCAACGGCCTACCGCCGCACATCGCGCAGATCATTTGCGGCCACAAGAGCATTTCGACCACGATGACCTACAAGGCGACCTACCCCACGGAGGCGATCGAGGCCCACCGCGCGTTCATCGCGCGCCGCAGATCCTTGCGGCCCAGCGAGGAATACCGCACCCCGACCAGCGCCGAGTGGGACGAGTTCCTCGGCCACTTCGAGAAACGCAAGCTCTCGATCGGCACCTGCGGCCGCGCCTTCGGAACCCCGTGCATCCATGAACACGCTTGTGTCCGTTGCTCGCTCCTCCGCCCGGACCCTGCCCAATGCCACCATCTCGAAGACATCCGCGAGAACCTCATCGCTCGCATCGCCGAGGCCGAGCGCGAAGGTTGGCTCGGCGAGGTCGAGGGGCTTCGTGTCAGCCTGGCCGGAGCCGAGGAGAAGCTCGCGCAACTCGGCCGCCATATTGCCAACCGCGACGTCGTCGACCTCGGGATTCCCACCATCGCAACCGCCAACCACGGAACCCTAGAGGATCGGCAACGTTCCTGACACACTGTTAGCAATCACCCAGATGGAGTGACGATGCCGTCGATCGCGCTGTACTACCCCTGGATGCACTTCCAGGACGACAACTGGCTGAGGCTCGCGCTGCTGACCTGGGACTACCTCGCCCGGGTGCGTCCGAATGTGATGGAAGACCGAGACGGGGATCTCGTCCGTCAGTTGCGCGCCGAGACCGATTTCATCGTGGAGACTGCACCGAGTCCAACCGTGCTGCACATCGTTGCAGAGTCTTTCGGTGAGATCTTCGACGCAGCACCTGCTCTTCTCCTGGACCAGTACGGGCTGACGGAGCCGGTAGCGACTCCCTTGGGGTATGGCCAGGTACGCCTGGCCGGGTGGCGCGGCTATGAGCCCCCCTTGACGCAGCACATTGCGAAAATGCCACCTCTGTCGGAATTTCTGACCTGGATTTACGTCGACGATCCGGGTGCGAGGATGGATGGCGGTCTGCGGAGATCGCTCATAGACATCGGCCTGGCGATACCGTCGGACGGACCGTGGGTGGGCATGCACCCCAAGCTCGGCTCGATCTACCTGGCCGTGCTGGCTGACGCCATGGCGCGCAGCGAGGCGCTGTCACTGGCCACCGACGACCCGCGCATGCACAGCGCGGTCGGCGCACTCGACCGACTCACGGCCCTGGTGTTCAACGACCATGTACGCGTGCCGGCAGTGGAGGACGTCGAAAGCGCCTACCTGCATGTTGAATCGCTGCGGGTTCTTCAGAGGCTCTAGATTGTGGCTGTGACCTGCAGGTTTGGCTGTTGGCTGTAGTACTTGGCTTCGTATTCGGCGGGTGGGGTGTGGCCGAGTTCACTATGGAGCCGGGTGGAGTTGAACCAGTCGACATACTCTGCGGTGGCGATCTCAACGTCGGCAAGGGTGCGCCAGGGGCCCTGACGCTTGATGAGCTCGGTTTTGTACAGCCCGATGGTCGATTCCATCAGGGCGTTGTCCAGGGCGTCTCCGACCGATCCGATGGACGCGGCGATCTTCTCCTTGGCCAGGTGGGTTGCCAGGCGGAACGACGTGTACTGCGAGCCGGCATCGGAGTGGTGTATCAACTCCCTTGGCATTACCGGGAATCCGGAGCGGTCCCGCTGCCACAGGCCCATCTCGAGGGCTGAGAGGATCAGTGGGGTCTGCTTGTTGGTGGCCGCCGACCAGCCGACGATCCGCCGTGAGAAGGTGTCGACGACGAAGGCGACGTAGACGGTGCCGGCCCACGCCGCCACGTGCGTGAAGTCCGCCACCCAGACGCGGTTCGGTGCGCTCGCGACGAAGTTGCGCTGGAGCAGGTCGGGCGCCCGGTCGACGCTCTTGTCCGAGACGGTGGTGACGATCTTCTTGCCGCGCACCGCTCCTGACAGTCCTTCTGCCTTCATCAGGCGGGAGACCGTGCACTGGGCGACCGTGTGGCCGCGCCGGTTGAGTTCGGCCCAGACCTTGCGGTAGCCGTAGACGCCGTAGTTGCTCTCGTGGATCTCCTTGATGATCGGGACGATTTCGGCGTCGCGGCGGGCGCGGGCGGAGGTGGTGCCGCTCTTGTGGGCGTAGTAGGTGCTGGGGTGGATGCCGCAGTCGTTCGCGGTGAGCGTCCTGCAGATCGGCTCGACTCCGCCGAAGCGGTCCCGGTGCTCGTCGATGAACGCTACGAGCGTGTGTGGCCGGTCGAGCTCGGCCGCGAAGAAAGACGCCGCGGCCTTGAGGATCTCGTTGGCGCGCTTCAGCTCGGCGTTCTCCCGCTTGAGCGCCTTCATCGCCGCGGATTCCTCCGTCGTCGTGCCCGGCCGGGCGCCGGCGTCGGTCTGGGCCTGGCGGACCCACTTGCGCAGGCTTTCCGGGCCCACGTCGAGCTTGGCGCCGATCGACCGGATGCACTGGTACTCGGTCTCGTACTGATCGCGGGTCTCCAGCACCAGGCGTACCGCCCGCTCCCGGACCTCACTGGGGTATGGCTTCCTCATAACGGAATCGATCCTTCCAAGAGAAGGAGTCTCGGTCAAACCCGCAGCGATTCATGTGGCACTGCGAACTGTGATCGAACCAAACGGCTTGGAACGCGTACCGACCAGCAAGCTCATCCGCTTCCGCGAGACCCACCGTTCCGAGCTCGCCGCGTTCCACGAGCACGTGGCGGGGCTGGGCACGGAGTTGCAGGCCATCGCCAAGGTGGAGAGCCTGGCGGTGGCATCAGCCCATCTCCGGGCGCTCTACGAGACCAGAACACGACCACAACTCAACGATCTGCGCAGGGCATTGCGGGGCCTCGGCGTGGAGTCATCAGCTGGCACCCCTAGTCCAGAAGATCGACCTCAATGCCGCAGCCGGCACTGTTCTCGGCAGCCTCGCAGCAGCAGGCGGGCAAGTCGCAGTGGCCAGCGCCGCGGTGGCCGTGACACTCGTGCCCTACCTCGCTGGAAAGCTCAAAGCTCGACGCCAGCAGGTGAAGAACTCGCCCGTCGCCTACCTGCTGGCCGCCGACCGGGAACTCACCGGTCGCACACTGCTCGGAACCCTCCACAACCGCACCAGATAGTCCGATCCACTCCTGCGGGCATCCACGACTTCACTGTTCACCCGCTTCGCCGGAGGACGGCCCTGTCTCGTAGTTCAGAGAAGCACCCGCGAGTCGCTGGCCGTGATCCGGGTGCGCGACAACACCCTGCTGCTCCACAACCTCCTGAGGCCCGACGAGATCCGCTCCCCGGTCCGCCTCACCCCCGACACCTGATCGGCGGCTAGGTGTTCTGACCCGTGAGGTTGGGGACGCGGCTGGCGGGTGGCTTGCCTGCGAGTGCGGTGTGTCCGCGGTGGTGATTGTAGGTGTGGAGCCAGGTGGGGTAGGCGTCGCGTCGTTCCTGCTCGGTGCGGTAGGGCCTTGCGTAGGCCCATTCGTCGAGCAGGGTGCGGTTGAAGCGTTCGACCTTGCCGTTGGTCTGCGGGCGGTAGGGCCGGGTGCGCTTGTGGGTGATCCCGGCCGCCGCGAGGACATCGCGCCAGGGGTGGGACTTGTAGCAGGAGCCGTTGTCGGTCAGCACGCGCTTCACGGTGATCCCGGCCCGGGCGAAGAACTCGTTCGCCCGGGTCCAGAACGCTGCGGCGGTCTCCTTGCGTTCGTCGGCCAGGATCTCGCTGTAGGCCAGGCGGGAGTGGTCGTCCACGGCGTTGTGGAGGTAGCTGTATCCGGCACCGGAGCGGGTCTTGCGGCCGGCCTGGCGGCCCAGGGTTTTGTGGCCGCCGCCGTCGGGGATGTTGCCGAGCTTCTTGATGTCGACGTGGACCAACTCGCCCGGCGCGCTGTGTTCGTAGCGTCGGATCGGCCGACTTGTGGCGCGGTCCAGGTGGGCCAGGCGGGCGAGGCGGTAGCGGGTCAGGACCCGGTGCACGGTGGCCGGGTTGAGTCGCAGGAGGTAGGCGATGCGGGCCGGACCCCAGCGCCGCAGGACGCGGACCTTGATGATCCGCCGCTCGGTGCGGGTCGGGGTCCGGCGGGGGCTGTGGTGGGGCCGGCTGGAGAGGTCGACCATCCCGGCCTCGCCGAGCGCACGGTAGCGGTCGGCCCAGCGCTTGGCCGTGGTCGGTGAGACCTGGAAGCGCTCGGCGGCCCGGCGCAGGGGCCAGCCGTCCTCGACCACGCAGCGGGCCAGGCGCAGGCGTCCGGTCTCGGTCAGCGGTGCGTTACGGTGTGGCATGAGGGCCTTTCTGAAGTCGGTGCAGATGTCGCAATCCACACCGAGCCAGAAGGCCCTCACTCATTTCAAGATCACCCAGCCGTGAGCTCTGTCACCAACCTCCGTGGTCAGTACAGCTAGGCCCCGCCAGTTCTTGATCTTGTTGATGGCGCGCTCGACGGTGTTGCGGTCGCGGTAGAGGTCCGCGTCGTGGCTGACGGGCCGTCCGCCGCTACTGCCCTTCTTCTTGCGGTTGGCGGCCTGGTCGTCCTTCTCCGGGATCACCGCCTTGATGCGGCGTCTGCGCAGGTAGATGCGGGTGCCGCGGGCGGAGTACGCCTTGTCGGCGGAGACCGCGTCGGGGCGGGTGCGGGGCCGGCCGACCGGGCCGCGGACCTTGATCTTGTCCATGACGGCGGCGAACTGCGGATTGTCCGCACTCTGGCCCGGCGTGACCACGAAGGACAGCGGACGGCAGCGCCGCTCGGCCGCCAGATGGGTCTTCGTGGTCAGCCCGCCCCGCGAACGCCCCAGCGCGGCTGCCTTGAGCCGCGCCCGGCGGCGCCGACGCATGCGGCGCTTTCCTTCCCGCGCGGCCTCGTCCGCAGCACTGCCCTGGTCGGCTACCGGCCCGGTTTGTCCCTTCGCAGGATCCCCTTTTCCTCAGCGACTGCCTTCTCCAACTCCTCCAGCAACTCGGCGTCCACGACCATCCCGGCCGCGTGGTGGTGCGCTCGGGCGACGGTGGAGTCCACGCTGACCAGCGACAAGTCGACCTGGCCGCGCGCGGCGGCCTCAGCGATCATCCCGTCCATCAGGGCCTGGAAGACGCCCTTGAGCGCCCAGGAGTGGAACTGGCCGTAGATCGTGGACCAGTTGCCGTACCGCTCGGGGACGTCCCGCCAGGGACTGCCCACCCGGAACCGCCACATGATCGCATCGAACTGCCGCCGCAGGTCCGGGATCGGCCCTGTCGCCGCCATCGGCAGAAACGGCTCGACCAGCTCCCACTCACCGTCCGTCAGATCTCCGCGTGTCATGGCCTTCTTCTACCAGCAACAGCACCGCCGAAGCACCCGAATCCACGAACTCATGATCCGAATTCAGAACAGTCCCTAGCGGTCAGTCGGCGCGCAGGATCCGGGAGACGTAGATGCTCGGCGGCACGGTGGGATCGCCGAGCAGGTCCTGCACGGCCGGCGAGAGGGTGAGCGGATCGTCCAGGTCGTCGGCGTCGTCGCCGAACTCGTCCTCGCTCACCGGGCGCGCAGCTGACGCAGGAACGCGGCAGCCGAAACGCCGGGCGCGGTGCCGGCCTGGATCTCGTCGTGGATCCGGTCGCCCTCCGGGTCCCGGTACAGCTCGGCGCGCAGCCACCAGCGGCGCAGCACGCCGCCGATCGTCTCGTCGGAGGCCTCGCCCATCTCCCGGTAGAACTCCATCCGCTGCGCCGGCGGCAACGCGGCCGCGACACCGTCCTGGGTGCGGGCGATCGGCTGCCGGTCGTCGTGGTGGCCGTGCACGGGTGCGGCGCTCACCATGCCTCCCAAGAGTGTGTGCGGACAGGTCCCAGGTACAGTCCCCACCCTTCCGGGACGCCGCCTGCACCAGCCTCCGCTCTTCCAGAGCGCCCACCGGTACCGGTAGCAGCGGCGTTGATCACCGGGCGGGTTGCCCGGAGCCTCGGCGGCCTCCGGCGCCTGGCGGATGGCAGGCACAGCGGCCCCGTCCTGGCTGGGCATCTTGAGGACCGGCGGCAGCGAGGCGCGCAGTGCTTCGGCGGCCGCGGCCAGGGCCTGGCCCTCAGACGAGTGGGGTGTGTCGGCGACCGGGAGCGGGCTCGGGTCGCCGACACGGCCTGGACGAAGTCCTCGGGCGCGGCCGTCGCCTCGCAGCGGCCAGCTGTGAGGATCAGGCCAGCCAAGGGGAAGCGCTCGCTGCGCTGCGTCTCGTCGCTCTCATGGATCGGGCACAGGAGCCCGCGGTGCCAGACGGTCGCGGCGGTCGCCGGTGTGTAGGGGTGGGTGCGCAGGGTCCGCTGCCCGTGCTCGATGTCCCAGCGGCTCTCTCCCGTGGGGAGCTCCTCCATCATGGGCAGGGCAACGTAGACGTCGGTGGGGTTCGGGGTGTACTGGACCAGCAGGATGTGATCGTAGGCCGGGAGTAGCGCTTGCAGGGCACTGCGCAGGGCCGGATCGTGCCGCAGGTTGTGGATGTCGTCCTCGCGGACTGTGGTCCGGTCTGCGAGATCCGGATCGGCTACGCCCGGATCAGACCGGATCCCAGATCCTCGACCGGCAGCTCGACGCGCTGAACGCCGCCGGGTGCCGGCGCATCTTCGCCGACACCAAGTCCGGGAAGGACGACCAGCGCCCCGAGCTCAAGGCGTGCCAGGCCTTCGCTGGCCTCAACTTGCTGCTCCTGTAGCCGGACCAGCGTCACGTCGATGACGACCAGCCGGTTGCTGTTGCCGCAGCGGCGGGCACCGGGGGTGCCGGCCTTCGCGGTGTGGTGCGGGGAGACCTTCCAGCGCTTGGTGCCCTTGTCCAGGGTCAGCGGGCACCAGGTGTCGCAGGCCGGGCAGGCCAGAACCTCGGCGCGGTGGGTGAGTTGGACCCTGGCGGGCGGGAGCTGCGACACCAGGAGCGGCGGCTTGCTGGAGACGTTCGTGGTGCGGGTCCGGCTCTTGCGCTGCCGGGCGGTGGGGATCGCGGTCGAGGTGGTCATCAGGTGCTCCTCGTCTGTGCGGAGGGAGATGAGGGCCGCATTGCGGTGCTCTCTCCGCCCGCCAGGCCGCACGGGAATCCCGGCGCCCTGGGGGAGCGGACAGCGCATCAGCACTGCTGCGAGGCAGTCGCATGGGTTTGGTGGAGCTACCCGGCACCCGAACTGTGGGCGGCGACTACCTGCGGTTTCGCGGTGGAACGAAGGCACGCCAAATAAGCCCTGATGGGCGGCACTCGGGAGCCTTGGAGAGCCGCTAGGCGGCCTCCTGACTTCACTAGTGAACAGGTCTCGGCCTTGACCGTCAAGGGCTTCGCTAGTGAAATTGCTTCAGCGATGGCCTTGAGTGCTCCGAACGTGACTGTTCGTCAATCAGGATCCACAGCAGCACGGGTGGGCGCGAGTCTCCCGCGTGGCACTGCTGTGGAACTGAGCAAGGCCCACACCAGCGCGGAAAGAAGGGAGGTGGCCGTGGACACGGCGATCCGGTGGACCGGCCAGAAGGCGCGGCTACTCCAGGAGACGCTCGAGCTTTCGATCCGCGAGTTCGCGAGGAAGCTGGAGTGGATCCCCGCACCGTCACCAAATGGCGGAAGCAAGGGGACGGCCTGACCTGCAACGACGAGATGCAAGAGGTGCTGAGCCGCACCTTGGATCTAGCGTCTGAGGGGCAGCGCGAGACCTTCTACGCCAAGTTGGCCGCCCTGCCGGTGGGCACCGCAGGGGAGCCCGGCGAGCTGGCCGGGCCGTTCGTGGTGGTCTCCCACAAGTTCATCCCCGTGTACGTGGGACCACAGGTCCAGGCTGCGTTCGAGAACGCGCTGCCTCATCCGGAAGGACCCGGCGGCCTGGAACAGCGAGTCCTGCCACTGGAACACCCGACAGGAAGTTCCGCGACCGCGCACCTGCTGGCCTGCGGCGTGTCCGTGGTTCACCTGGCGGAAGAGCTGACGCTCGGGAACATCACCGAACTCGCCCTGTGGCGCTACCGCACATACCCGACCGATCGAGCATGGGCTGGTGCCAGCCTCAATGCTCTCCTGGACGCCACGGTCCCCGGCCAGCCCAAAGTCGAGGATCCGCAGTACGTCCTGTCGGCCTATGAGCTCCGCGATCACAGCTGGTCGCCGTCAGTCCTTCCGACGGCACTGCATCAGTCCGTGTCGATGCCCGCGAAGACCAGATCGGTCCAACCGGCCTTTGCCAGGGCGCGGCCTCCTGTGTCTACGACAGCGCCATCGGCGCCTACCACTCGGGCTTCCGCCAATGGATCGCCGTTGATGCCTGCGCATCAAGCGGCGGCGAGGAGTACCACTCAGCAGCGTTGCTCCTCGCCCGCCGCAACATCGGCAGCACTCAGCTCATCACGAGCCACGACGCCACCGCACGCCTGCCCAGCACCGAAAGGGCCTACTCGTGAGCACTCCGTGCGGCGACCCAGACCTGGTCATTGTTGGCGGCGGTCCCGCTGGGTGCGCGGCAGCACTGATGGCAGCCAGTCTGGGCCTGCGCTCGGTCCTGATCGAGAGCAACGACATCGGCGGCCGGCTGCAAGTCATCGGGGCCCTCGCGAACGTGCCCGGTGACTGGGCCGACGGGCCCTCGCTCGCCAACGCCGTGGCCCGGGATATCCAGCGGATCCAAGAATCCGGTCACTGCAAGGTCGTCAAGGACCGCGCGGTCGCGGTCTCTGCCGACGGCCAGTCAGCCAGTGTCACTCTGAACAGCGGTTCTGTGGTCACAGGGGACGCAGTGATCGCGGCCACGGGCGTCTCGTCGGTCACTCCGGCAGAGGCCGATTGGATCTCCGCGGCGGCATCCCTGGATCCGGCACCGCTTTGGCGAGCACGGCCCACAGACCTGAAGGGCCGCACGTGCGTCCTGGGCGGTGACCGACCGTTGGGCACCTGGCTGCGGGCTCACCCCGACGTGCAGCGGCAGCTCCTGGTCGTCCATCCGGTTGGCGACGATTACAAGGTCGCCGAAGTGCAGCACGACTCCCGAGCCCAGCTGCGCCGCGCACGCCACGTCACGGTCAACCCCGCCCCCGGCGGCGGCTACATCGTCGACGTCGAGGCCGTGAACGGCTCGACCGCGGCTTACGCCTGCGACACGCTGCTCACCAATATCGGCAGCCGGCCCGCCGTGCTCTCCGGACTCACCACAGACGGCGGCGGCTACTGCCCGCCCGAGTCGCAGGGACCGCGCATCGCGACAGCCGGCGACCTGCGCTCGGCCCGGTTCCAACGCATCGTCACAGCTCAAGGCTCGGGCGCCCAAGCTGTCCTGAGCTGCTACTACTCCACTGCACTGCGAGTCGCTGCGTGACTGAGTGGGCCTACGAGTTCCACACCGAGTTCCACGGAGCCACCTGGAATTCCCGACGATGCCGGCATCAAGCTGGCCTTCGGCAACATCAGCTCCTCCCCTCCCGCAGACTTCGCTAGCGAAATCGGGTACTCTCCTCGCATGACTGCTGCTCGTGATCATCGGCGCCCAGGCGCAGCCGACAGGATCGCGCAAGACCTGCGCGAGGAGATCGACTCTGGCCGACTGCGGCCTGGCGACCGGCTCCCGCTCACGCGGGAGCTGGCTCAGAAGTACAGCGTCACGGGCGAAACCGTGCGGCAGGCAATCATCAAGCTCAAGGCCGCCGGCGTTGTCAGGTCCGTCCAAGGGTCTGGCGTGTACGTCCGCGAGTGGCGGCCGTTGGTCTACCGACCGCAGAGCGAATTCCGGCGCAAGCCGCCAGCCGTCGATATCTTCACCAACCTGCTCCACGACGAGGGGCGCGACGGCACGCAGACCATTGAGGTCGGTGTCGTGGTGCCGGACGAGGCCGTACGGCAGCGACTGCAGCTCGCCCCGGGCGAGCGAGTGGCGGTCCGCCGGCGGACGAGCTTCGCCGACGACATGCCCTTCGCCACCGACGACTCCTACGTTCCCCACCGGATAGTTGAGGGCTCGGAGTGGATGACGCCGGGCAGCGTCGAGCGCGGCACCAACAAAGTCCTGGCCGAGCTCGGCCACGATCTCGTCGAATCACTCGACGAGATCTACCCGAGGATGCCGCGGCCGGCTGAGCTGGAGCGGCTCGCTCTTCCCGCTGGCACGCCGATGGCCGAACTGATCAGCACCGGCCACGACCGTGAGGGCCGACCGATCCAGGTGACGATCTGCCTTCTGCCCGGCGACCGCCACGTGATCGTTTACGAGCGGCACCGGCGCACCGAGGAAGACGGGGAGGCCACAAAGTGATCGTCACCTGTGCTGAACTCACCGACCTGCCTCGGCTGACGCAGTTCCGCAGCGATGCGGCAGCGTGGCTGGCCACGCTCGGCAGCGACCAGTGGTCGACGGACTTCCCGAGCGACCACATAGCGCAGAGCATTCGGGCTCGGGAGGTCTTCGTCGTCCGAGAGTCCGCGGAGGCCGAACTCGCAGCAACCATCACGCTCGACAAGGCAGCCGACCCTCTTCTCTGGACGCCCCGCGAGCTTCAGGACGATGCGCTGTATGTCCACAAGCTCACTGTCGACAGGGGGTTCGCCGGGCGAGACCTGGGTGTTCAGCTCTTGGACTGGGCTGGGGATCGGGCAGCACGGTGCGGTGCGCGGTGGCTGCGCCTCGACGCCTGGACCAGCAACACCCGACTCCACAAGTACTACGCGGAGCAGGGCTTCCGGCACGTGCGCGCTGTTCTCGACCCCGAGGTCGGAGGATCGGGCTGGGTGGCTCAACGTCCCGCCAACCTCGCAGAACACGGCCTTGACGACCAGACAGCCTGATAGGACGGAGACGAACTTGTCGGGCCGTCTGATGGCCGGGGCGTCAGATCGACACGGTGAACGTAGCGCTACTCCGCGTCCTAACCGCAGGGGTAGGCTGTGCCGAGCAGTGATCAAAAACGACTTCGCCGTCCGGACCCGAGGGCCCGGACGGCGGTGAAGCGGATCGGCGCCCCCTGGCAGGGGCCCGTCCCGGTCAACCACACGGGAGGTGGTGACGTGATGAAGGGTACCCGTAGCCGGGTCCTGGCATACGCGCGGCACCCCGCCGTGGAGCGACCGAGTCGGTCTCGCTCCGGCGGGGTGCCGTCGTCGTGTGTGCGGCCGGGCCTGCTGCCCCCTTGCGGGGGTGTGCTGTGACCTAGCCGTTGTTCGCGGGGCCTGACCTTTCCACGGGTCCTGCTCCGCTGGCCGCTCCCCCGGGTTTTCCACCCCGGATCAACGCGGCCTTCCTGCTCTACCTGCTCTCGGGCTTCCAAACCGTTGAGCGGGTTGCTGGGGGATCGGCTTCCGACCGACCACCAGCGGTTTCTTTCCAGAGGAACCACAACCGGCCCCTAGCCAGGGCCACTTGCAGTCAGCACCACAGCCGGCCATCCAAGTCCGGTCGCAGTACGCACTACTCCGACCCTTCCCAGGGCCTTCGCAGTACCCGCAGTCGGGGCCCCGCCAAGGGCCTCGGCTGCAACCAGATCCACCAACCACCAGAAGACAGACAGGAGGTCGCCGATCGGGTTTCGCCCCCGTGAGGGGCCTGTGTGTCCACACCCACGAGGGGTGCTTCTTGTCAGCACTCCCGAGGGGCGCTGGTGCGTCCCCGTGTAGCTGAGGGAGCTTTGTCATTTTGCAGCAGGTCAGCGGGCTGTTCCAGTCTTGCGGCGTCCCCGTCGTCGGCGGTGGTGTCCCCGGTTTGAGCTCGCGCGATGCGGGAGGGGAGGGGGGAGAGATCACCTCCCCCGTTCCTGCCTTGGGATTCGTTGGCGGACGGGTTGGCGGACCGGTTGTCGGAACTGCAGTGCACTTCGATCCGAGTGTGCTGCACATCACACGTTCGGGTGATGGTGTCGGTGTCACACGGGAGCGCGAGGGGCACGCGGTTCCGGCCGTGCTGACGGTTCCCGGCCAGCGTCAGAAGTCGGCCGGCGTCTCGTCGGATGTCGTGGGGTCGGTGACGAAGGCCGTCTCGAGGTTCGTTCCGTGTTCGGCGGTGCTGCCCCGGTTGTGGGTACCGGAGGCGGAGCAGTGGGTGAAGACGACGCGCGGCCGGATCGCGCCGGACCCGTACACCTGGATGCAGGGCGTGCACTGGGCGGTCGGGTCCGGCCTGTACGCGCCCGCCCGGAAGTACGGGCCGAAAAAGCTCGACCGGACCGCGATCCGGACCGCGCAGCTGCTGGCGGAGCTGTCGCCGTGCCGTCCGGGCGTGGAGTACCTGGCCCGGCGCCTGGGCGTGGTCGAGCGGACCGCGCAGTACCAGCTGCAGATGCTGCGGGAGGCCGGGCTGATCGCCTACATCGTGAAGGGCACGCGGCGGCGGGGCGAGAAGCCGCAGGCGTCGGAGTTCGCGCTGGTGATCCCGCCTCAGTTCGACCAGGCGCTGGGGATCCGGACGGTCGGCGAGGGTTCTCGGCGGCGGGTGGTCGGGATCGCGGAGGCCGGCCGGGCGGTGATGGCGCTGCTCGGCAAGCGGGCCTCGCGCAAGGTCCGGGCGCCCCGGGCGAAGTCGGCCCCGAAGAGCACCGCCAAGGGCTCAGTGACGGCCTCTCAGGCCATCGCTGGCCCCGTTTCGTCACAGGTGTCACAGGCCGCTGACAGCGCCTCAGGAGCCGACTGCCGTTGCACCCCAATGGAGAGTGGTTACTGTACGTCTTCAACTGACCGTTCTACCCACTTCCCCTCTGAGAGCAAGCTCGTTGCCGGGACTGAGGATTCCTTCACCCCGGGCAAGCAGCAGCGACCGGAGCGGACGGGCAAGCCGAAGCGGCGCGTCCTGAACCGGGTGGGTCGGCGCTACCAGCTGGCCTTCGAGCTGATCCAGCGGGTGCCGTGGCTGTCCAAGGCAACCGTGGCGCGGGTGGCCTGGGTGACCCGGGAGCTCTCGGACGCTGGCTGGACCGTGAACGAGGTGCTGGCCTGGCTGGACCTGCGCCAGGAGCCGGACCGGGTGCGGCGGCCGTCGGCGTTCCTGGCCGCCCGGCTGCGCGGCGCGCTGGCCACCGGCGACACCCCGGCCAAGCGCAAGCGCCTGGTGGAGGCCTGGCTGGACAACCGCCGCGCTACCGCCGGGCGGCACCAGGAGTGGGAGGGCGCCTGGGCGCAGCCGCGAAGCCAGCACGTGCGCAACCTTGTCATCCGCGCGGTGTCCGGCTGCGCCCTGGCCCCCGGCGAGGAGGCAGGCGCCACCGTGCACGGCGAGGACGACCCCGGCATGCTCCTGAAGGACCTGACCCGCGAGGAGGTGCGGCACCTGCGCGGCCTGGCGCAGCACTACCCGGACCTGGTGATGACGGCGATCGAGTCCCAGGGCGAGGACTATGCCCGCCGCCTGTACACGAACGCAGTCGTCGACAAGCTGCTCTCCTTCCAGGAGACAGCCCCCGCGTACGGGTCGCGGATGGTCGTCCACGGCGGCTGGGGGCAGGCGTGACCGACCAGCTCGCCACCCTGATGGACGACGTCCTGGAGCAGCTTCAGCAGCACACCGAGTAGGCGCCGGCACCGCCGCATGCCGCCCCGGACCCGGTTCCGGAACCGGGTCCGGGGCGGACCTGGCCAGGCTCGCCCTGAACGCGGCCCACCAGGCCGCCCGCAGGAACGGTGTCGACCAGCTCGCGGCCAAGCGCGCCAAGACCACCGTCCGGGTTCGCCGGACCGACGGCCGCGACCCGGTCGGGCTCGCAGGCGCCCTGCAGGCCCTCATGGCCGACCGGGCCTGGGACCTGCCCGTGGTCGGCGGCAGCGTGCTCGCCGACTGGCCGGCCATCGCCCCCGAACTCGCCGGCCACGTCCAGGCCGTCGCGTTCACCGCGGCCACCGGCCAGCTGGACCTGCGCCCCGCCTCCCCGGCCTGGGCCGCCCAGCTGCGCCTGACCTCCACCGCGCTGCTCGCCCGGATCAACGCCCACGCCGGCACCGGGGCGGTCCGCTCGGTCCGCGTGCTTGCCCCGGCCACCGCCGCGGGCGCCGACCTGAGCATGCCGGTGGTGCCGAAGAGCGCGGCCCCAGTCGTGACCGAGGCCTCGCAGCCCAGGGAACGGTGTGTCGGCTACCAGCGCGCGATGGCCGCCCACCGCCAGGCCCAGCCCGACGGGCGCCCGGCGGCCAACATCCAACAGGCGATCCAGCGGGAGGACCAGGCCCTGGCCAACCACAGGGAGCCGGAGCAGACGTTCCGCCAGGCCCTGGACCACCAGGCCGAGCTGCGTGACCAGACCGCCCGGGCCGCGACCTCCGAGAGTTCCCATGCCCGGGCGCTGCGCCGGGCCCGCGCCGAGCGCGCGGACGCCGTCCCGCTGTGCACAGCTCCAGCTGCCCAGCCGCGAAGTGGTGCCGCGTGATCTGGACCGTTGGGCCGTCCCACCGAGGTCGACTTCGATCGGCTCTCATCACCAGGCGAACCCTGATCGCGTCAAGCCGCTGAGCGTAGCCGGCTGGCGCGGGTAGCGTGGGCGACCGCGGGACGATGATCGACGGGAGGGGTAGGCGGTGCGGTTTCCCGGCAGGGAGCAGCTGGCGGTCCTGAGCAACGCCGAGTTCGAGGTGCTCGCCTCGTTGCACTTCGCGATGACCGAGGTGCGGCACGAGTGGGGCAGTTCGAGGGCGGTCCTGGACCGGCTGTTCGCGTTGCCCGATCACGCCGAGCACCTCGATGGCGGTGCCCGGTTCACCTTCCGGTCGCGGGTGCTGGACGAGGTGCGCCGTGCCTCCTGCCGGTACACCGATGCGGTGGAGAAGGTGATGTGGCCGTGCGTCAGCGCCTATACGGTGCTTGGTATCGCCGTCTCGGAGCGGGTGGTCGACGGCAAGGTTCCGCTGTCCGATCAGGTGGTGGCGGAGCTGGCCGACGAGCCGACGCTCGCACAGCTGCACGCCGCATTGTCCGTTCCGGTCCCGGCCCTGCTGGTCGCGCGCGACGCTCAGTCCGTCGAATCCGCCCGGGGGCGCCGTGAGCAGCTGTTGGCGAGGGTGGAAGGCGTCTACGAATCCCTCGCCGATCCGATGTTGCCCTCGCCGCTGACCCGGGAGCAGGCCGCCGTCAGCCAGCTGACCGAGGTGCAGCCCGAGGGCAGCGACGCGCTCTGGGAGGGGCTGCTGGAGGCTCTCGTGATGCTGGCAGGCCAGACGCCCTCGGACGTTGCCTTCCACCTTCGCCAGCGCGGCTGACCGTCGTCGGCACCACCGGCGCGGCTCCGGGCTGCGCCGTGGTCGGGGCCTGGTGGCCGACGACCGTCGTCAGCTCGATCTGCATGTCGGCGGCGGCCTGCTCGGCTGCGGCAGGACTGTGCGCAGGCTGGTCGGGCACGGCGGTCTCCTGCGTGGGGGCGGCGGTACGGTGCCGGGAGGTTGCCGGGGAACGCGCAGGGGTCCCCGACCAAAGCGGTCGGGGACCCCTGCGCGCGGGGCGCTCAGTGCTTGAAGGCGTCCTTGACGTGCTCGCCAGCCTGCCTGACGTCACCCTTGACCTGGTCGGCCTTGCCCTCGGCTTCCAGGCGCTCGTTGCCGACGGCCTTGCCGGCGGTCTCCTTGACCTTCCCCTTGAGCTTGTCGCCGACGTTCTCGATCTTGTCGCCCGTGCTCATCGCACTCTCCTCGTCATTGGTGCACCGTCCTGCCTGACATCGGGTCGCCTGCCCGACCCGAACCGGAAGATTCCTACGAATAGTGGCGCCGGACCAGGGCACCCGGCCCTCCGACACTGAATTGTGGAGGTCACGATGGTTCCCCTTCTTCTCGTCCTGCTCCTCGCCCTTCTCCTGTTCGGCCTCGGGTTCGCGGTGAAGATCCTCTGGTGGGTCGCCATCGTGGTGCTGGTGGTCTGGCTGGTGGGCTTTGTCGCCCGTGGCACCGGCGCCTCCGGCAGCCGGGGCCGCTGGTACCGCTGGTAGCAGCGGCCAGCACCGCACGGCCTCGAGCGGGGCGCCCGACCAGCGGGCGCCCCGCTGCCGCGTGCCCAGTCCGGCCCGCCATTGGTCGGGCACGCGAGAGCGGGGAGTGAACCGCAGCGCCACGGGCAGAAGCGGTTACGGGGCGGGGCGGCGCGCACTCTGCGCCCTGAACCAGCGCGACCTCCGACCGCCGCCCCGCTCTCCTGCGGACGCCACACACTAATGCGGCCGGCGCGAAGCGCCGCCGAACGCCGCTCATCTGACCGATACCCCGCGTGTGGAATCCCCCGCCCGCGGTTCGCCGCCCCGAGCACCCCGCCGCTCGCTGCCAACCCGGTGCGTTCCAGCGGGCGCCGGCGAGGAGGTGCTGGAGCCCGTCGGGCGTGGTGTGGCCGGCGTATTCGGCCAGCTGCCAGCCGTTCTTGCGGCCGACCGGGCCGAGCAGGCCACGGACGTAGTCGCGCATCCGGCGGCGTGGCTCCACGCGGCTGAAGCGGTGGCCGACGCGGAGGAAGAGGTCTTCGAGTTCGTCGTCCCAAGTCTCGGCTGCAGGCTCGTTGATCACGACAAGAGGCTTCCCCGCCGCTGCCACTACCAGCGTCGGCTGCACACGATCGAGGGGCGGCCTCATGAAGACCGCCCCTGATGGGCCATCAGCCCGCTACACTCACCGCGCGCAGCCTCTGAACAGGCAAAACGTCGAAGTCCTGCTGGAGTACTAGGCTCTGCCCAGTATCGATCAGACCACTGGATGGGTAATGGTCTTGCTACGACGAGCCCGGCCCAGCGGTGCTGGGCGGGTGTCAGGACAACGGAAGAGAAGGCGCCAGCAAGACGACGAGAGACAGCAGGATGCCGCTCGCCTCGCCCCCGTCATGGGCCGCTGGGAGACGGTCTACGAGACTCAGGACGAGTCGGAATGGCGTGCTCACATCCACCACCTCCGGGCGACGGACAGGAGCATCGACTGGACGGTGGCCCGCCTGGACACCTTCTGTGGACGGCTGAAGCAGCCGACCACCTACCGGCTGAGCCTGTTCGTCGCGAATCAGACGTCCGACCATGTCGAGACCGCCCCTGAGAGCTGATCCCGTGGCGGACTTTCGCCCGACAGGAGCTATGGGCGGATAACGATAGTGCTGACGGTGCCATTGCCCCAGACGGTGGTGTTCATCATCATCTGGCCCTCCAGGGACGCCACCGTGAACTCCGGAACGAAGCGCGTGGTGAAGAGTGTTGCGAACCCGCTCCTCAACAGGTCGACCTCGCTCCCCACCAGATCCCAGCCGTCGAGCAGCCGGACCCGAAGCCACACTGTGAAGGGCTCGTCATCTGGTTCCTCGCCCAGGCTCTCGCGATTGACGGCGAGCAGATACTCGCGGTTCGCGTCGAAGAGCCCGAACTCCGTCGCCATCCGGTACCAGCTCGCGTTGACCTTGTCGGCCATGTCCGAGGCCCCCACATCGACGATCTCGTCTTGGTGGGAGTCGAAGCGTCCGTGTTCGGGCCCGGCACTCGCGGGCGAGTAGTACGGCGGCAGCGATGGCAACCGCACCTCCCCCTGGATCCGTTCGATGAAGCGGAAACCGGCGGGCGCGAGTAGGTCGCCTATCTCGGCATCAGTGAGAGTCATTAGAGGCACAGTAATCGCAGGTCACGCTGCCTTGGCCAGAATTTCCGGTCGATCCGAGATGCTGGTCAACCCCGGCGCTGAGGGAAGGCTCGGACGCCGCCGCCGGACTGTGCTTGCCGTAGCTGGTCGTTCTCGACCTCCAGGACGTGGATCACCCTGGCGAATGTTGCGAGTCGTTCCTTCAGCTCCCTGCGCTCGTCTCGTAGAGACGCCAGCTGTCCTCGAAGCTGCTCGTTGTCCTCCTTGAGTCGTTGTGCGATCCGTGGACGGTGGTCCTGGGAGCGGACCAGGGCATAGAAGAGGTCCTTGAGTCCGGTGTGCTTGTGCGTCAGTTTGTGGCGCTTGAGCTGTGCTTCTTCGGCGAGTGACTTGACGGTGAGCTGTCCATCGGAGTGCAGAGGGACGCCGGCCAGGAGACGAATCATGGCGTCGGTGATTGCGTGGGTCTCGGCACGGTCTTCCGCGCCTCCACGATTGGTGGCGGCGGCAGACGCAGCCAGGGCCATGCCGATGGTTTCGGCGATCAGCGGCGCCGTGGTGGTGTCGGACATGGGCGGATTCCTCAGCGCTGGTGATACGGCTGGCCTTGTGGACTTCGATCAGGGCATTGAGCGACTGCTGCCGCTGTTCAAGGCGACGCTGCATGGGATCCGGCAGGAGCCCGTCCTTGATCTCGGCGCGGAGCTGATCGATCTCCCGGGCGGCAAGGCCCATGTGGGCGTCGGTCCGGGAGATGTTGGGGCACTTGCTCTGCCAGCGGCTCTGGCTCGGGGTGCGCTGGGTCTCGGCCTCGGCCTTCCCTCGTGACAGGTTCCACAGTGCCTTGTGAGGGTCGTAGTTGCAGGTCAGGAACGCTTCCGAGTGGTCGAAGACCTGGAGGCGGGGGTTAGCGATGAGCGCTTCGCGCTTCGATCGCTTCCCCGATCTGACGGCGGTCCGGGCAGCGGAAGGAAACCAGGGGGCGGGGAGCGGCCGGGGTGTTGTCCGCGGACAACAGGGGTGACTCCGGTGAGCGATGGGTGACGTTCCGGTTCTAGGCACACAAGATCGGCACAATGCCCTCCGCTTTGGTCAACCCGGTGAGTTGCAGGTCGAGGTCAACAGGAGCGCCGCCTGGGCAGGTGTGCTCAACCACGGAACGGCCACCCCCTGCGGGCCACAGGGCGGGCAGCACCGGGCGGCATGTACCTCCAGGTGGCGACTTCAAGACCACCCTGCCCGATTGTGAGGCGGTGGTGGCAGAGAGGAGGGCGATGGCACTAGACCAGCCACCGGGTCGGGGCTGACTCCATAGCCGCTCAAGACGCTGGAGGTAAACGGGTTTCCGAACGGACGAGTTCACTGGGCACGTGGGCAGCGACTGAACGGGAGCGACTGTGAGGTCACTCGGTCGTTCTGAGGGGAGAGGTAAAAGCGCAGGTCAGAGCCTATACCTGGGAGCCACAGCGACTGAAGCGACTGAAGGTCTGGGTATATCAGCTCTACAAGAGTGTGTTCATGGTGAGCTCATAGATAGAGAAGTTGAGTCGCTTCAGTCGCTGTTTTACGTTCCCATGAGCCTTTGACCTGCTGGTTTGCAACCGTGAACTTCGCTAGGGTGGTTCCGTTCTTGAGTCGCTTCGGTCGCTTCAGTCGCTTCGGGGGAGTGCGCATGGCCGCTGAGGTGCGGGGTCTTCGTAGTCACCCGCAACAGGTCCAGACACGGACTAACGCCATTTCACGCCAGGTAGCGAGAGCCGAGGTACTGACCACCGCGAATGTGACGGCTCCCAGCCTGGCGGACGGTTCGCCGGAACTGCTGCCGGACACTCTCAGTGACCGCGGTAACGCCAAGCTCTTCATCAAGCTGTACGCCGCTGACTACCGGCATGTGCCCGGACTCGGCTGGTACCGGTGGGACGAGGCTCGCTGGCAGATCGATGAGGACGACAGCGTGTTGTGGGCGGCCGGTGAGCTGGCGGAGCGGATTGCCACCAACGACCCGCGTGGAATCCATTCCAGCAGTGCGTTGCGTCAGCACCGCCGCCGGGCACTGAGCACCAGCGGCATCAACGCAATGCTGGCTCAGGCGAGGACGGCCCCGAGCATGGTGCTCAATGCCACCCACCTGGACGCCGACCCGTACGCGTTGTGTACACCGGCTGGGGTGGTGGACCTGAGGACCGGCCTGGTCCGCACGCCCGACCCGAACAAGGACTTCCACTCCCGCTGTACCACCGCATCACCTGAGGCACGCCCCACTCCGCGCTGGAACCAGTTCCTCACCGACACCTTCGGGGAAGGGCCGGAAGGCGTACAGATGGTCGGCTTCCTTCAACTGCTGCTCGGCTACTCGGTGACCGGGGACGTCGGGGCCCAGGTCATGCCGTTCCTATTCGGGATCGGCAAGAACGGTAAGTCGGTGCTGCTGGACGTGCTGATGAAGCTGCTCGGTGATTACGCCGACGCGGCTCCGTCTGGGTTCCTGATGGCCCGCCCCTATGAGGGCCACCCCACCGACCTCGCCGAACTGCAGGGCCGACGAGTGTTGGTGTGCAGTGAGGTCAAACCAGGGGACCGGTTCGACGAGGCCAGGGTGAAGCTGCTCACCGGTGGCGACCGGATCAAAGCCCGCCGGATGCGGCAGGACTTCTTCAGCTTCGAACCCACGCACAAGCTTTGGCTGCTGGGTAACCACCGGCCCGAGGTGGGCACCGGCGGGTTCGCGTTCTGGCGCCGGATACGGCTGATCCCGTTCGAGCGCGTGGTGCCGGACGACCGGAAGGTCGACAATCTTGCGGATTTCCTGGTGACCGAGGAGGGCCCGGGGATCCTCAACTGGTTGATCGACGGCGCCCGCCGGTACCTGGCCGGCGAGCGGGACCTGACCGGTCCGGAACGGGTACGGATCGCCACCACATCGTATGCGGAGACCGAGGACTACACGGGGCGGTTCATCAACGAGGCCTGCCGGATGGGTCCGGAACTGCGCGCGGAACAGGCTCAGCTCTACGGTGGCTACAGGAAGTGGTGCCAGACTGAAGGAGTGCCGCCCATTTCCTCACGTGCGTTCGCGACCCGGGTCCGTGAGGTTGTGGGACTGGGCTCGCCCAAGGAGATGATCCTCTCCAACCAACGCAAGTACTACCCGGGTATCGGACTGCTCGCTGACGAGGAGGCAGCATGAGCGCTCTCATCGCGGAGGACGAGATCAGTCACGAGATGGCGCTCGTCTGGCTAGAGGACATCGGGAGCCTCGACTACGTCCGCCAGAGCCTGGATCGGCTGCCGACGCGCCGGAGCAAGCCCGCCTACCACCGCGGCGGGCGGATGGTCGGCTACGCGCAGCTGGGCCCGGGAGCCAAACCCTCACGCTCCTCGGGGACCTTTCGCCGACGAGTGTTCTGGCTACTGCCGCACGACCGGGACACCGAACCTGAGGGTCTCTACGCGACCGGCGCACCCGCAGAGGCGGTGGACCCAAGGACGGTGGAGCCGCGGAGCAAGGGGCGCAAGACCGAGCGGTCGGAGGGACGGGCCGCCTCTTCCGCATGAGGAGGCCGCTGGGGAGTACGAGGCGATACGGGAATCAGTCATCGGTGTCGTCCCTGCCGTCGGTTGCGGCAGGCTCCCAGCTGGCCGGCCTTGGCAAGGCCGGGGAGTGCACCCTGGCCTCGGCATGCCAGCGGCATCTGACGGGCTCGGGCGGGCGGCCTTCCTGACCGCACGTCCAGCGGGACGAGAGCGGTCCTTGAGCGGGGTAGCCGACCGTGGTCGAAACGCTGGAGGAGAGGCCATGGGTGATTCGGACCGCAGCGGACCACTGTTGTGCGTGGAGCGCGGGCGGGTCACCGAGGCGGAGCTCGCCGCGTTGACCGTTGTGCTGCTCGCGCGGTGCGCGGGCACGGCAAGTGCCCTCGACCTGGACAACCGGTCGCTCCCCAGCTCCTGGTGGCGGAGGCAGGAAATCTACCAGGCGCCGCGCAGCTGGCGTTGACGGCGGTCTCCCAGCCTCAGAAACGGAGCTGACGATATGCCAATGACGACTGACCTCGCTCAGGTCGACCTTTCTCCGGTCGGCCTCGGGCCGGTCGACTTCCGGAGCCGGGTCGCGGAGTTGCACGAGTTGCGTGCGGCGGTGCGGCGTGGTCCCAGTGACAAGGCGACCGAGGCGCAGCACGCGAAGGGCAAGTTGACGGCGCGTGAGCGCATCGATCTGCTGGTGGACGAGGGTTCGTTCCACGAGGTGGAGCCGTTGCGCCGGCATCGGGCCACGGGGTTCGGGCTGGAGAACAAGAAGCCGCACACCGATGGTGTGATCACGGGCTGGGGTGCGGTGCACGGGCGGACGGTGTTCGTCTACGCGCACGACTTCCGGATCTTCGGCGGGGCGCTGGGTGAGGCGCATGCGCAGAAGATCCACAAGATCATGGACATGGCGATCGCGGCGGGTGCGCCGCTGGTGTCGCTGAACGACGGCGCCGGGGCCCGGATCCAGGAGGGTGTCACGGCGCTGGCCGGTTACGGCGGCATCTTCCAGCGCAACACCCGGGCCTCCGGGGTGATCCCGCAGATCTCGGTGATGCTGGGCCCGTGCGCGGGCGGTGCGGCCTACAGCCCGGCGCTGACCGACTTCATCTTCATGGTCCGTGAGACCTCGCAGATGTTCATCACCGGTCCGGACGTGGTGCAGGCGGTGACCGGGGAGAAGATCAGCCAGAACGGGTTGGGGGGTGCGGATGTGCACTCCAGCGTGTCGGGGGTGTCGCACTTCGCCTACGACGACGAGCAGTCGTGCATCGAGGAGGTGCGCTACCTGCTGTCGCTGCTGCCGCAGAACAACCGGGAGATGCCGCCGGCCACCGCCAGCGAGGACCCGGTCGAGCGGAGCAACGACACGCTGCTGGACCTGGTGCCGGCCGACGGGAACCGCCCCTACGACATGCGCAAGGTGATCGAGGAGATCGTCGACCACGGCGAGTTCCTGGAGATCCACGAGCGGTGGGCGACGAACGTGATCGTGGCGCTGGCGCGGATCGACGGGCACGTCACCGGGATCATCGCGAACCAGCCGCAGTCGCTGGCCGGGGTGCTGGACATCCACTCCTCGGAGAAGGCCGCCCGCTTCGTGCAGATGTGCGACGCGTTCAACATCCCGCTGGTCACCCTCCTGGACGTGCCCGGCTTCCTACCGGGTGTGGACCAGGAGCACGACGGGATCATCCGCCACGGCGCGAAGCTGCTGTACGCGTACTGCAACGCCACGGTGCCGCGGATCTCGCTGATCCTGCGCAAGGCCTACGGCGGGGCGTACATCGTGATGGACTCGCGCTCGATCGGCGCGGACCTGTCCTACGCGTGGCCGACCAACGAGATCGCGGTGATGGGCGCCGAGGGCGCGGCCAACGTGATCTTCCGGCGCGACATCAACGGGGCCGAGGACCCCGAGGCGATGCGCGCGCAGAAGATCAAGGAGTACAAGAGCGAGCTGATGCACCCGTACTACGCGGCCGAACGCGGCCTGGTGGACGACGTCATCGACCCCGCCGAGACCCGCGCCGTCCTCGCCCACGCCCTGGCCATGCTCCGCACCAAGCACGCCGACCTGCCCAGCCGCAAGCACGGCAACCCACCGATGTAGCAGCCGCCGCCCGGCGGCCGACCTGGGCAGTCCGTCGGACCCGGTCTCGGCGCAGGCCAGTACGATCCCCGCTCTCAATGCCAGGGCCTGCGGAATCGACTGCCCTCGCACCCAGGCACCAAGTACCTGCCGTTCATGATCCGACAGCACCAGCACAGCCAGCTTTGGCCCAGGACGTCCCACGTGATGAAGAACGACTGATCAAGGACTCAGGACACCAGCCGGCAGCGTTGCCCAAGCGGCGGGCGAGACAGCCACACGGCGACACGCCGGTGGTGGCCGCGGGCACAGCGGAAACGCCACGGTGGAGCATCAGGGCCTCCTGGTGCGCGGTTGACTTGACATCACCGAGCTGTACAGGAGGCCCTTTTCCTATGCACGCGCCAACGAGCGTCTGCTTGAACGAGAATATTGTGCGCAAGAGTTCGAGTGGCGGCGTGTCGTACAATGTAACGATCGCTTCTTATGCGTGCTCGCCCAAGTGAAAGCCTGTCCGAGCCGCCACACCCGCGAATTTGCGCTCACCTTGACCTGATGGTGCAACGGCTTCCCGCACCACATCAATGAGCTCATGTCGCGGAAGCGAACCGTGGCTCCTGACCGCCAATCAGTCAGCGACGGCAACGCTCCGGGCGGCGGTCTCCGCGAACTCCTTGGCGTACCGCAGGGTTGTGGTGCTGTTCTTGCTGAGCGCGCTGCGTATGAACTCGGTCGCTGTGCTCACTGTCGCTCCCTCACCGAGCACTGTGGTGATCGTGTCCGGGTTGAGCACGACGAGATGCTGCGAGGTGGCGTCCACGCCACCGTCCTCTCGTTCGGTCAGCTGCCAGTACCCGGTGTGCGCCGTCATCAGCGCTGGCACCTTGGTCTGCTTGTACACGATGAGGGATTCCGGGAAGCACACGCGGATGGACTTCGTGGTGTGCACGTCTCCCGCCGGAGTGCGGGTGTCCATTTCCATTGCCTGAAGGTTCGGTACGTCCTCGGCCATCTCCAGCCGGGTGACATGCGGAACCCGCTCCGGCCACAACGCCGCCTGGTAGAGAAAGTCGTAGACCGCGGAACGCGGACCGTCGATGGACACGGTGTCGGTGAAGGAGAAGACCAGTTCGGGGCGGTTGCCGACTACCTCGGCGGCGACCTTGAGCGCCGTCAGCTCCGCCTCGCTGTTGCGGTCAATCGCGCTGGTGATCCAGTCCACGTTCTCCGGGGCGTCGCCGATCGCCCGGAACTCGTGGGTCAGCACCACGCGGGAGCCGCCGCCTGCGAGTGGCTCGGCCAGCCAGGCGCCGCTCATCGCGGCGATCGGGTGTTGGGAGACCTGCTGAGCAAAGGTGACGCGGTGGTTCGCCGCATCCAACGTCCGCCGGGAGGTCCAGTGCTTCACCGCGCCGTTGGCGGTGGCCCACAGCTTGATCACCTCGGTGCGCACACCGTCGGCGTCCGGTTCGGTGCGCTCGACCACCTCGGCGTGCACGGTGGGGCCGAAGAAGTGCGGCCAACGCGTCACGTCGGCGATGATGTCGAACACGGTCCCCGGGGCCGCAGCCACGTCGACGCTGTGCTCGGTGGAATGGGGTATCGCGGTCACAGCGGTCCTTTCAGGGGGGCTCAGTAGTTTCCGAGTCCGCCGCACACGTTCAGCGCCTGTGCGGTGATCGACGCCGCCACCGGCTCGGTCAAGTAATGCACGAGCCCGGCTACCTCGTCCGGTGTGGAGTACCGGCCCAGGGGGATCCTGGAGTTGAAGGCACGCAGCACCTCGTCCTCGTCGGTGGCCCACACCTGCGCGTAGCCCTGCCGGACCCGTTGCGCCATCGGAGTCTCCACGTACCCTGGGCATACAGCGTTGACGGTGATGCCCTTCGGGGCCAGTTCCTTGCCCAGCGCCTTCGTGAAGCCGATGACCCCGGCCTTGGACGCAGAGTACGGCGCGCCGAGCGGGACCCCTTGTTTTCCGCCGGTCGAGGCTATGTTGATGATCCGCCCGCCGGTCCTGGCGAGCATCCCGCCTGTAGTCAGCGCGGCTCGGGTGACCTGGAAGACACTGGTCATGTTGGTAGCGATGACGTCCTGCCACAGTTCATCGGTGATGTTCGCGGTCGGTCCGCCGCCGCTGCGCCCAGCGTTGTTGACCAGCACGTCGACCGGGCCGAAGCGGGACACTGCGGCCTCGACCATTGCCGTCACGTCGTGCACGGACCGGACGTCGCACGCCGTGCCGGCGACCTCGGCCCCGCCGCCGGAGAGTTCCTTGACCGTCACGTCGACGTCCTCGGCCGAGCGGGCGCAGACGAACACCCGAAGGCCCGTCTGGGCGAGCTTGCCGGCAACGGCCCGCCCGATGCCGCTCGTGGCACCGGTGATGATCGCAGTCCTGGGGTTCTTGGTGGACACTAGACCTCCTTGTTGTGCGCGGGTGGGCGGCCTCACCGGCCGTCGGCTCCCGCGAAGTCCCTTCCGGTCCCCTGGAACCGAAGGCATTCCTCGTAGGCAGGCAGTTCGCCGTCCGCCAGCAGCTGGGAGAGCATGCGAGCGGTGCGGTCCTTGTCGGACAGCACGAGCGGCTCGGTCGCGCGCCACGCGATGTTCACCTCGGGATCGAGCGGGTCGAGCGCAATCTCATCGCCCGGCACGTAGGGGGCCGAGCACAGGTAGTTCACGCATGTGTCGTCCTCGAGGATCTGGAAGCCATGTCCAATTCCCTCGCCGAGGAAGACCGCTTCGGGCTCGTGCTGGCTGAGCCGGCGCTCCACGTACTTACCGAAGGTCGGCGATCCCACGCGCATGTCGACCGCGACATCCAGGATGGCTCCGCGCACGCAGTACACGAGCTTCGCCTGACCGGGAAGCCGTGCGCCGTGCACACCGCGGATGACTCCGCGCCGGGACACCGAGCAGTTGACCTGTGCCGCGGTGAACGGTCGGCCGATCGCCGCGCGGAATGTGTCCTGGTTGAAGGACTCGAAGAAGAATCCGCGTGTGTCATGGTAGGACTTCGGCCTGACCACCAGCACGTTCGCGATGGCGGTCTGCTCGACCTGCACGGCTGGTTCGGGTGCAGCCACGTGTGCGGTTCCTCCCGCTTCTGTCCGGTCCGCCGTGCGGCGGCATCGCCTGCGATGCTGTGTCGCAGAGCTCGGGGCGGCTTGGAGGATGCTTGGAGCCGCGCACTCGAGCCGGTCTTGAGGACGGCCCGCCACGCTGGCTGGATGCGGCTCACGGAACCGGCACGTGACGACTGGATGGGCTCTGGCATCGGTATGGGGTGCATGGGCCTGTCCACGGTGGACAAGCCGACGGCGGCGACGCTCGTAGCCAGCGCGATCGACCACGGGATCACTCTGTTCGACACCGCCGACTACTACGGCCAGGGTGCCGCCGAGGAGGCCCTGGGAGCCGCCCTTCCACGGTCCGCACGCGAGCGAATCGTGGTGGCGACCAAGACCGGGATCGTGCACGGAGCACGCCGCGCAAGCCTCAACGGCTCTCCGGAACACATCCGCGCCGCGTGCGAAGGCTCCCTGGCCCGGCTGGGGGTCGAGAGAATCGGGCTGTACTACCTTGCTCGTATCGACCCGGCGGTACCGGTCGAGGAGTCGGTCGGCGCCCTGGCCGATCTGGTGCACGAGGGCAAAGTGGAGCGGATCGGGCTGTCCGAGGTTGCACCGAGCACGCTGCGCCGAGCGTGTGCTGTGCACCCGATCGCCGCTGTGCAGAGCGAGTATTCGCTGTTCGAGCGCCACGTCGAGGACGGCGTGCTGCCCGCCTGCACGGAGCGCGGGATCCCGTTGGTCGCCTACCGGCCGCTCACACTCGGTCTGCTGACCGACACACGAGCCGTCCTGGAGCACCTGCAGCCTGACGACTGGCGGCACCGGGACCCACGGCATGGGCCAGCCGCGCTGGCACAGAACCACCGCACTGCTGCCTCGCTCGTCGCCGCCGCCCGCGAACGCGGGCTCACTGCGGCGGCGCTGGCCTTGCGCTGGCTTAAGTCCGGACCGCACCGCGTGGTGCCGATTCCGGGGATGCGCTCCGAGGAACATGTCGCCGACAGCGTGGGGGCCGTTGGAGGGCGGCTGAGTGACTCCGAGTGGCACTTCCTCGCCGGGCTGTTCCCGCAGGGCTGCGCCGTCGGTGACCGCTATCTCAGGCCCATGCTGGACATGGTGGACGTGGAGCCCACGGAGGTCGGCTGACTTTCCAGCCGCTGGCCCGCAACGACTGTCAGGGGTGGGCCGGCCGGGCGCGGGTGTACCAGGTTGCCGGTGCCCGAGGCCGGCCGCAGGTCCGAGCCGCTGGCTTGAGTACCGCCCGGTGGGCTGACGTGGGATCAGCTGGCGGGCCGCCGGTCGAGCCCGCGTCGAACGTTCCTGGAGCGCCGAAGAGCAGAGTGGGCGCCGTGACGAGCACAGTGGTCCTCGGCGGTACGGGCTATATCGGCAGGCAGATATGCGAGGCGTTTCTCGCCTTGGGGCACCGGGTGCTCGTACTCGCCCGCGATCCTGCGAAGGCCCCGCCGGGTACGCGGGGGAAATCGGTCGACTTGGTGAACACCGATCCACGGGCGCTGGCCGGGTTGCTGACGGACGAAGGCTGCGACGTGATCGTCAACGCCGCGGGTGGTGTCTGGGTGTCCGACGAAGAGCGATACCGGTTGAACGTGACACTCGTGGAGAACCTGCTCGTCGCCACGACGGTCCTGGACCGGCGACCGCGGCTGGTGCACCTCGGTTCGGCGCACGAGTACAAGGAGTTCCCGCCGGGCTCCCCGCTCGCCGTGTACGCCGCTTCCAAGCATCAGGCGACGAAGCTGGTGGTGGCCGCGACCGAACGCGGCGCGCTCGACGGCGTGGTCCTGCGGCTTGCCAGTGTGCTGGGGCCGCACCCGGCGGCAAGCGGTCTGCTGGAGACGGTCATACCGAGGCTGAGGGATGCCAAGGCCTCCGGGCAATCGGCCGTCCTGTACGTGGAGTCGCCGCACGCGTGCCGCGACTTCATCGACGTCCGCGATGTCGCCGATGCCGTGACCGCCGCCACGGTCCACAGGGCGTCCGGAGTGATCGATGTCGGCGGTGGGAGGGTGGTGCTGGTCCGGGAGTTGCTGGAGCTGCTCGTCAAGATCAGCGGAGCACCTGCTGAAATCATCGTGCGCGACGCGGGCGGCCGGGCCAGCACGGAGGAGAGGTGCCTGGACATCACCACGGCCGAAGCCCTGCTGGACTGGCGGCCGCAGCGCACGCTGGAGCAGACACTGGCTTCGGCGTGGTCGGCGTACACCGGGAAAGGGATGGTCAGGGAGTGAGTTCCCCGCCTCCCCGGTGCTTGGCCGCGGTAGGCCGGCGCGGGAGCGGGGGTTGATCACCTCGGTGCCGCCCGCAGTCCGATGGCCTGGTGGGCGGTGGTGGACTCGGGTGGGCCCGGTGCGTTGCCGGTCGGTGGGAGTTCAGCGCTGACCCTCCGGGTGCTGGCCAGGTCTGCGAGGCAACTTCGGTATCGGTGAGGGCGGCGGCCTCGTCCGGCCGGGCCCGGAAGTGCGCCAGGAGCTCGGTGACCTTCATGCGGCAGCCTGAAGGTCACCCGCCAGCCCGGGGCGGAGGTGGTGAGGCGGTGGGCCATGCTCGCGGTGGAGGCCTCGTAGACGCGCAAGGCAGAGTTGTCGAGCCGGTGGTCGTACTCAAGGGCCAGGCGCCCGACCACCCATCACCTGGGCTGCGGGACGAAGCCCTGCCCTGGCCAGCCGGGTCACGGCAAACGACCCCGACGGTAATGCCCACGCGGTGACGAGTGCCGGCGGCTCAGCCAGCAGAGTGAGGCGGAGGCGGTGGCCGGCTCGGCCGAATACCTGGCGCTTCAGCGTCACGATCCGGTTCACGTGCCCTTCAACGACGCCGGAGCTCCAGCGCAGGCTCAGGCCTGTCGGGACGGTCTCCAGGTCGTGGGCCAGGCTATCGGCGAAGCCGCGCAGTTCCGGTAGTCGCACGCTCGCCGAGCTGGGGCGGCCGAGGACATCGACTGTTCGACCTCGGCAGAGTACCGATCATCTGGCATCGTTGTGGAGGCAGCGACGGGATCCCGAGCTCTTGGCCGGAGGCCCCGAGAAAGCCCGTTCCCAACGGCATGACCCCGTGGAGATCCCGGTGCGGTGAGGGCCGCACACCGGGTTCTGAAGGCGGGTCGGGGAAACCCACCGGGAGTAGACCCGGCATGGCGCCCCGGCCCGACCCAACAACCTCGCCCACGCGGTCGAACCGACTGTGGCCCGCCACCACAAGTCTCTCAAGCAGCTGACGATCCAGCCGAGCGACACTGGCCCTGCCCACCGTGCAGTGCCCTGATCCCCGCACCGTGATCCCGACCGCGTAGCGAACCGCAGCCCCGGGCGTGCCGCCGTTCGCCACGCGCTGGGCCAGGCCGGTGACGAGGAGGGGATAGGCAGCCGTGAACGCATCCAGGTCGACCTGTCCGGGCGCCGGCATCGACTGTTCCTCGGCAGCGTCGCTGGGCACGAAGGCTGAAAGCCCCGTGATCCCGGTGGCTCCGCCGGATTAGAAGCCGACGGTGTGCAGCACCTCGACCGAGCACTCGATCACCAGGTTGAGGGCGGTGACACGGCCGAGGCTGGCTCCCAACGCGACCTGGGCACCGTCGCGGTGGGCGAGCAAGATCTCGCGGACCAGCAGGGCCGTCCGCATCAACGCGTGAAGGAGATCCCGATGGAGACTGTCCGCACCGATGCGATGATCGCGGGCACGACGCGGTCAACCGTCACAGAGCAGCCTCCAGCTCCAGGCTCGTCGCGTAGTCCGGCAACATCCCAGCAGCCTTTGCCCCGGCGAGCGTGGGTGCGTCGCGGTCACGCGGGGACAGGATCAGATCCGTGTCGACGTCGATCGGCAGGCCGATCGCGGGATCCAGCGCAGAAATCGCCAGCTCATGCTCGAGCACGTAGCCCTGAGACATCGTGTAGACCATCATGGTGTCGTCGTCGAGCGCGAGGTAGGCGTGCCCGACCCCGACCGGGAGGTAGGTGCACCGGTAGTCGGCCTGGTCGAGCAGCACGGCGTCCCACTTGCCGAACGTCGGCGAACCGACCCTGAGGTCCACCACGAAGTCCATGGCCCGGCCCTTGGCACAATAGACGTACTTCGCCATGCCCGGCGGTGTCATGGTGTAGTGAACGCCGCGCAGGACCCCGCGGGCCGACACGCTGTACGCGGACTGCACCAGCGGGAACCGGTGCCCAACCGTGTCCTGGAAGGTGTGCTCCTGGAAGGTCGGGACAAAGACGCCGCGCTGGTCCGGGTACACCGTGGGGGTGAACTCGAAGGCACCCGCCACGGCGAGTTCCCGGCTGCCGGCAGTAGACGCGCTGCCGGTGTCACCGGTCCTGATTGACGTCGTCCTGCCTTCGAAATGCCCTGTGACCACGGCTCACTCGCCCCACTTGAAGTAGATGACGGGCGGTTCGCGGCCCGGCACCTGGCGCAGGTGGGCGTGGTCGAGGCCGAGGACCTCCCGCAGCGCGGTGGTCTCGCCCGGCCACTTGGGGTGGGCCAGCTCGTCGAAGGCCAGGATGCTGCCCTTGGTCAGGTGCGGCCGGATGGCTTCCAGCATCTCCCGCGTCGGCTGGTAGAGGTCCATGTCGAAGTACGCCAGCGCGATGATGGTCTCCGGGTTGTCCTGCAGGTACTGCGGGACGGTCTCCCGCACGTCGCCCTTGACAACGAAGCTGCGCTGGGTGTGCCCGTACGGTTCGCTGGCCTCGTGCGCCGCCAGCACCTCGCGCAGGTGGTCCACCTCGTCCACCGGCACGGCGAACCGGCCCTCCACGGCGCTCGGACTGACCTTGTCGACCTCGGAGATCTCCGGGAACCCGGTGAACGTGTCGAATCCGATGATGCGCCGCAGCGAGTTGTACGGCTCGTAGATGCTACGAAGTGCGGTGAGCGCGGCAAGATGCCGGCCATGCAGGACACCGAACTCCATGATGACGCCAGGGACTTCGGGCAACATACGGTACAGCGCGTCCATCGACAGCAGGTCTGCCAACTGGTGGCGGCGCATGTACACGGCCAGGTTGTCGATCAGGTAGTGCGTGGGGAGCGGGGTTTCTGCGAGGAGCTTCGTCAGCCGCTCGCGGACGTCGCGCTCCTGCGCGGACTCGTGTGGCACGATCCGCGGATCGGTGAACTCACCTGATGCCATGGTGACGTGTGTCCTTTCTCCGTATGGGCCTTTGTCGCAAGGATCGCCGTGACGGGCTGGATCGGTTCTCAACGCCTCGTCGTATCCTCGTCGGCCTGTCTCGAGGGGTATTGGTTGCCAGCTCGAACCCGGACACCGGCCGACTCGTGACCCGGTTTGTAGCGATGGTGTCTCATTGGGCTAGGGCAGGCTGCCTTTGAGCGCCAGCCCTTCCAACACGGGCACCAGGTCCGCGGGGCTGGGCTGGCCCGCGATCACCGACCGGAGCCGGTGCGCGGCGTCGTGGTAGGCGGGTTCCGTCAGCACGGCGATCGTGCCTGCGGCTGCCTGTTCCGGTGTCGCTGACAGACCGCGCAGGGACAGCGCTGCTCCGGTCGCCGCAATCCGGCCGCTGACGGTGGCCTGCTCGTCGCTGAGCGCCAGAGCGAGTTGGGGAACACCGCGAGTTGCCGCGGTCAGCAGGCAGTTCACGCTTCCGTGGTGGATGATCGCGCTGCTGCCGGTCAGTAGCAGGTGCAGTGGGAAGTCCTGCAACACCCGCACGTGCTCCGCCAGCCCGCCCAGGACCGATGCGCCGGCCGGTCCCGCCGTGAACCACACCTCCGCTCCCTTTGACAGCGCTGCCTCGACGGCAGCCTGTAAGGCCGGGACCTCGGTTGCCTCCGCCTGGGAGGAGGCGCCCCACAGTACGCAGACACGCGGACGTCGGGGTGGCTCGTGCACCCAGTCGGGCACGACCGTGGGGCCGTTGTAGGGCAGGTATCGCATGGACAACCGGTGCGCGGACCCCATGGGCGGGACAGCGGTGTCCGGCGAGGGGTCGATCACGTGGGTGATCCTGCTGTTGTGCCATGGCTCCAGCCCGTAGCGCGGGAAGGACTCCGACGGGTCACCGTCGCCGAGGTCCACACCCGGCTCGGTCTCCGCGGTGCCGAACAGACCGGGAGGGTGGTAGACGGCCTGAACGCCGAGTAGTTCCGCGACGAGCGCGCCCTCGGGTGTCATCAGGTCGTGCAGGACGAGATCGGGTCGCCAGGCTCGTGCGAACCGCACGGCACCGTCGTAGCTGTGCGCGATCGCGTCGTTCAGCCGCTGCCAGAACTCCGGCGCCTCCGCGTGTATGTCGAACTCCTCGAGGGAGGCGACCGGCTCGCCGGTGTACGGGTGCAGCGGCAGTTGGGAGTGTGTGCCTTGGGCCTCGATCGCCAGATAGTTGGTCATCCGCTGCACCGTTTGCATGTCCAGGCAGTCCAGCACCGGCACGGGCACCAGCCCGGCCGCGGCAACTGGAGCGGCGTGATCGGGGGTGCAAGCCACCCGCACGTCGTGCCCGGCGGACTGCAATGCCCACGCCAGCGGCACCATGACGTAGTAGTGACCGCGCCACGCGGACGCGGTGAACAAAACTCGCATCAGAGCGCCTTTCCGGTCCGCAGAGGTCGGCCGGTCTCGGCGAGTTCCACCAGCTGCCCGACCAGGTCCGCCGGAGCAGGGTTCTGCGCCACCTCAGCGCGCAGCCGCTCTGCCGAGGTGCGGAATGCCGGCTCAGTCAGCACCCGCCGCACGGCGTCGCCGATCTCCTCGCGGCTCGCCTCGAATCCGGACAGCGCGAGCGCGGCGCCGGTGGCGGTCATCCGGTCCCCATAGGTGAGCTGGTCGCTGCTGAGCCCGAGCCCGACCTGGGGGATGCCCTTCGCCGCCGCGTTCAGGTAGCAGTTGTCGCTGCCGTGGTGGACGATGGCGTCGCAGCTGTCCAGCAACAGGTGGAGCGGGAAGTTGCGCAGGGGGCGCACACCCGGTGGCAGGGGGCCAAGCGCGTCCACCTGCGCGGCGCCCGCCATGAGCAGGACCTCGGCGTCCTGGGCCGCTGCCGCGTCGATCGCGTGACGTAGCGCGGGCACCTCGGTGCCGAACAGTCCGGTTGCCGAGTTGCCCCACAGCACGCAGATCCGCCGCCGTCCACTCGGCGTGGCGGCCCACGTGGGCAGGCTGCCTGGACCGTTGTAGGGCACGTAGCGTACAGGCAGGCGCGTGGCGGAACCCAGCGGCGGGATGACCGAGTCCGGAGACGGGTCAATCATGTGCTGGATGTCGTCGCGACTCCAAGGGCCGACCCCGTAGTCGTCGAACGCGGCCACGGGGTCGCCGGGGCGCAGGTCGAGCCCGGGATCGGACTCCACCGCGCCGAACAGGCCAGGCCCGAAATAGACCGAGGGAACGCCCTGCACGGCGGCGGCGAGCGCGCCCTCCACAGCCATCACGTCGTGCACCACGAGGTCGGGCTGCCACCAGCGGGCGAACTCGACGGCACCGTCACAGCTGTGCCGGACGGCGGCCGCGGCGTCCTCCCAGAAGTAAGGTGCCTCGGACTCCAGGTCGACGGCGCGGGGGTCGCGGATCGGCTCGCCGGTGAACGGGTGCAGAGGAGCGGTCCGGCGCTTGCCGAACAAGACGTCGATGAACAGGGTCATGCGGCCCATGGTTATGACGTCGGGTCCGTCCAGCACCGGCACCGGGGTGAGCCCGGCACGGCTTATCGCCTCGGTTTGCGCGGGCGGGCAGGCCACCCGCACCTCGTGTCCCGCAGCCTGTAGTGCCCATCCCAGCGGCACCATGCAGTAGTAGTGGCCCTGCCATCCTGAGACGGTGAAGAGCACGCGCATCACGCGACCATCCTCTCCGGCGTGGTCGAGGCCAGCTCGACGAGCGTGCCGACCAGGTCCGCCGGGGTCGGCCGGGCCTGCTGCTCCGCCATGACCCGACGAGCGGCCTGCCGGTACTCGACGCCGTGCAGCACGGCGTGTGTTGCCTCGGTGACCTCCTGCTCGCTGGTCTGGAGCCCGGGCAGGCAGCACACCGCCCCGGTCTGCGCGAAACGTTTGCCGTACCGCTGGTAGACGTCGCTCGGGCTTAGCGCCAGCTGGGGAACGCCAGCCGCGGCGGCCGTCATCAGCGCGCTGGCCCCGCCGTGGTGGACCACGGCGTCGCTGGTCGCCAACACAAGATGCAGCGGAAAGTCCCGCATGACCCGCACCTGCGGTGGCAGGTCGCCGAGCGCTTCCACCTGCTCCTCGCTGGCGGTGAGCACGACCTCCGCCCCGGTGTCCACCGCCGCGTTGATCGCGTGCCGTAGGGCAGGCACCTCTAGTCCGAGCATGGCCGAGGCCGAGTAGCCCCACATCACGCAGACCCGGGGGCGGGACGGTGGTGTCCGCAGCCAGTCCGGCAGTTCGCCTGGGCCGTTGTAGGGGAGGTAACGGACCGGGATCCGAGTCGTGGTGCCGTGCGGCGGGACCGCCCCGTCCGGGGAGGGGTCGATCACGTGGGTGATCTGTGAGCGATCCCAAGGCTGGGCACCGTGCCGGGCGAACGACCCAGTGGGGTCCTCCAGGCCCATCTCCATCCCGGGTTCCGTCTCCATCGCACCGAACAGGCCCAGCGAGTGGTAGACAGCCGGGACGCCGGCCAGCCGGGCGACCAGCGCGCCCTCCGGCGCCATCAGGTCGTAGAGCACCAGATCCGGACGCCATGCCTGGCCGAAGGCAACCGCGTTGTCGTAGCTGCGTTCCAGGAGGCCGGGCAGTTGCTGCCAGAATCGCGCGCTCTCGGCCTCGACGTCGAACTCGTCGAGGCGGCGCACCCGCCGCCCGGTGACGGGGTGCGGCGGCAGGACGCCCGAGGGTGCCTTGAGCGCTTCCTGGTAGGCGTTCAGTCTGGCCCAGTAGGTCATGTCCGGTCCGTGCAGGACCGGCACCGGGATCAGCCCAGCCTGGCTGATGGCGGCCACCTGTTCGGGCGGGCAGGCCACCCGGACCTCGTGCCCCGCTGCCTGCAGCGCCCAGCCCAGCGGGATCATGCAGAAGTAGTGCCCACCCCAGTTCGAGGTGGTGAACAGCACACGCATCCAGCGCCTCCAGCCGTCTTCTTTCGCCCACTCACCTTGGCCGCCGCCGTTCGACCCTGGGTCGAATCCGCCTGGGCTCGGTCACGCCCCGCTGTGCAGGCCTGCGATCAGGCTGCGCGCCTGGACGTTGAAGTAATTGCTGTGCTGCAGCAGGTCCGTCGCCTGGTGAACGGTGATCCACCGGTACTCGTCAGGGGTCTCGAGCGGGAAGCCATCAGGTGCTTCGACCACTCGGTAACGGCTGTCCGCATGGTAGAATCGGCCGCCCTCCTCCGACTGCACGGAGTCGTAGTAGACGTGCTGGCCCACAGCGTTCTGGATGAGATCCAGGTAACGCGGCCTGCGGCCGGGTTCCTCATCGCGGTAGTTGCCTGGCAGGCACTGCACCGTGGGCGCGAGCTCGACGATGTCGCGCCCGCCGGCCTCGGCCCGGGCGTGTGCCAGCAGGTGCAGCACGCCGTCGATCGGACGCGCCAGGAATCCGACCACACCCTGTTCCGTGGGCGCCAGCAGAGGCTGGGTCCACTGCGACACCTCCCGCTCGGCAGCAGCGACCTCAGTGGCGATGATCGTGAAGTGTTTGCCGTCCTCGTGGGCGATCTCGTTGTCATCGCGGTACCAGCGGTCCACCGAGGAAAGCGGCACCGACCGCTGGTCGAGCTCGTGCCTGGCCTTGATCTCGGTCAACCAGCTCAGCAGTTCCGTCGTGGTGTGCCGGGCCGGCTGGTCGTGGGACAGCGAATTGCGCAGCGCGGAACGGAAGGCGCTGCCGTCCGTGCGGTAGCCCGCGGCGCCAAAGGGCAGGCACGACAGTACCGACCTGGTGTCCATGTTGACGACGTTGTCCTTCTTGAGGAGCTGGTGGACTTGACCGATGGTCAGCCAGCAGAAGTCGTCGTGCTCGGGAACCTCGTCGGTGACTTCGACGATCATGTTCCGGTTGCGTTTGCGCAGGAACCACGTTCCGTGTTCCGACTGCAGCGAGTCGGCCAGCACGGTGCTGTCGCGCCGGGAGACGAAGTACTCGATGTGGGTGATCGGGCGGCCCTTGTGCACCCCGGTGTAGTTGCTGCGGGTGGCCTGCACGGTGGGTGACAGCTGGATGGTGTCGATGTTGCCGGGTTCCATCTTCGCCTGCATCAGGCAGTGCAGGACTCCGTCGAATTCCTTGACCACCAGGCCCAGGATGCCGATCTCGGGCTGGTTGATGATCGGCTGTGCCCAGGACCAGCCGCCCTGCCAGTCGGTGCGCACCTGCAGGCCTTCCACGGTGAAGAACCGGCCGCTGTGGTGGCCCAGGTTTCCCGTCGCCGGGTCGAAGTCCCAGCCGGACATTTCCGCGAAGGGGATCCGCCGGACGACGTAGCCGTTGCGGCGGCGCTTTTCCGTGAACCACTGCCAGAACTGTTCATTGGAGAACACGGGGCTGTCGGTCGCGTTCGCCGACGCGGTGAAACGCTCGGCCAGCTTGGTCGGCGCAGGTGCGCCCATCGTTATCGTCATCGCTGTCAGTCCCCGATCTCCAGTCGCACGTCATCGCCAACCAGCACCGCGTGCCGGTCCCGCTTGCCCACGATCCGGGCCCTGCGGCCGAGCACCGACCCGCGGACCCCACGGGCTTCGTGGAGTTGCGCCGATTCCAGCAGCACCGAGTCGCTCAGGTCGCTGCTGGCCACCAGGCAGCCTGCTCCCACCGCGGTGTAGGGCCCGATGGCGCTGTCCCGCACGACGGCGCCCGCCGCGATCACCGCTGGGCCCACGACCCTGGACCGGATCACAGTGGCACCATCCTCGACGATCACGTTGCCGACCAGCTCACTGGCCTCATCGACCGAGCCGCTGACGCTGCCGCGTATCTCGTCCAGTACCGCACGGTTGCAGCCCAGCCAGGCTTCCGGGGTGCCGGCGTCGTTCCAGTAGCCGTCGTAGTCGAAGGCGCGGACCCCGTGGTCCTCGGTGAGCAGCCACTGGACCGCGTCGGTGATCTCCAACTCGCCCCGGGCGCTCGGCCTGATGGCCTCGACCGCCTCGTGCACCTGTGGCGTGAAGAAGTAGACGCCCATTATGGCGAGGTCGCTGCGCGGGTTCTCCGGCTTCTCGGCCAGATGGACGACGCGGCCGTTCACATCGCGCTCGACCACGCCGAACTGGCGCGGGTCGGGCACCTTGGCCACCAGGATCTGCGCGGCGGGCCGGTGCTGGCGGAAGTCCTCGGCTGCCGCCTCGATGCCACCGATGAGCAGATTGTCGCCGAGGTACATCAGGAAGTCGTCGTCGCCGAGGAAGTCGCGGGCGATGCGCACGCAGTGCGCGAGCCCGAGCGGGGCGGCCTGGTGGATGTAGCTGATATGGACACCGAGTTCGGCGCCGTCACCGAGGGCGTCCATGATCTGCTCGGCGTTGAGGCCGACGATCATCCCGATCTCGGTGATCCCCGCCTCCCTGATGTTGTCCAAGCAGTAGTGCAGGATCGGCCGGTTCGCGACCGGGATGAGCTGCTTGGGCATCGAGTGTGTGAACGGGCGCAACCGCGTACCGGTGCCTCCCGAGAGCACGAGGGCCTTCATCGAAGCTCCATCCCGTGAGTTCTGCGGTGTTCTGGCGGGGCGCTGCCCGCGCTCACATACTCGGCGCTCGCGGTCCAGAGCCTCTCAAGCTCGGTTCGTCGCCGTCCGCCGTGCCGCTCGAGCGGAATTCGAGTGCTCTGGGCCTGTGTTCAGAGGGCCTTGACGACCATGGCCGAGTTGAACCCGCCGTATCCGCGGGCGAGTACGAGCGCGGTGCGAACGTTCGCCGGCCGTGCTGAGGTGACGAGGTCCAGGTCGATCCCCGGTGCCAGATCCCCGGAAGCACTGGTCGGAGGGATGGTGCCGTCCCTCATCGCCAGCAACGCGGTGGCCACGTCGAGGGCCGCGCCGCCGGCGCCGAGCCGGCCCGTCATCGTCTTGGGCGCGGTGACCGGAACGCCGTGTGCGCCGAACACGTCGGTGATCGCGTCCGCCTCCACCCGGTCCTGCTCGCGCAGCCCCGAAGCGTCGGCGAAGACCACGTCGACCTCGCCTGCCCCGATCTGCGCGTCGGCCAGTGCCAGCTCGACGGCCCGGCGCAGCGCGGGAGGCCTGCCCAGGCCCGGTGCCGGGTCGAAGGTGTGGGCGAAGCCCGCGATCTCGCCGTACCGGCGGGCACCGCGCGCCCGCGCTGCCTCATCGTCCTCGACAAACAGGATGGCCCCGCCCTCGCCCGCGATGTACCCGCTGGCGTTCGGTTGGAAGGGCAGGTAGGACCGGTCCGGGTCCTCGGCCTCGGACATTTCGCCCCGGGCCAGCTGGTTGGCCCAGCCCCACGGGCACAGCGAGCCGTCCACCCCGCCGCTGATCACGCACTGGGCGCCGCGGCGGATGGTGCGGCGGGCCTGGGCCAGAGCATCGAGGCCGCCGGCGTGGTCGCTCACCAGTACCCCGGACGAGCCGCGCATCCCCTGGTGGATCGCGATCTGTCCGGTGTTGACCGCGTAGAACCAGGCGAACGACTGATAGGCGCTGACGTGCTGAGCGCCCTTGCTCCACAGGTTCTCCAGCTCGCGCTGGCCGAACTCGAAGCCGCCCGCGGTGTTCGCGGTGACCACGCCCCGGCGTAGTGCTGGGACCGTCTCCAGGTCGATCGCGGCGTCGGCCACCGCCCACTCGGCGGCGATCAGGGCCAGCTGGGTGGTGCGGTCTGTCTGCCTAAGCAGGCGGCTGGGCAGGTGCTTGGTCTCGTCGAGGTCGTCGATCGCGCCGCCGAGCCGTACCGGGTAGCCTGCCGGGTCGAACCGGGTGATCCGGCGGATTCCGCTGCGTCTGTGCAGTACGGCCGACCAGTACTCTTCGATACCGATGCCGTTGGGTGCGAGCGCCCCGATCCCGGTGATCACGGCCGACGCTGTCACGGCGTCACCCCCGGAGCGGTGAGCACCATGGCCGACTGGAACCCGCCAAAACCGCTGCCAACCGACAGCACCGTGTTCAGCCGCTGATCCCGTGCTGTGATCGGCACGTAATCCAGGTCGCACTCGGGGTCCGGCTCCGTGAGGTTGGCCGTCGGGGGGACGACGCTGTGCTCGATGGCCAGCGCGCAGGCAGCGATCTCGATGGAGCCGATGGCGCCCAGCGAGTGGCCGATCATCGACTTGATCGAGCTCACCGGGATGGCCCGAGCGTGTTCGCCCAGCGCCTTCTTGAACGCCGCCGTCTCGTGCCGGTCATTCTGCTTGGTGCCGGAGCCGTGCGCATTCACGTAGTCCACCTCGGATGGATCGAGCCGGGCGGCGTCGAGCGCGGCGGTGATCGCCTCGGCCAGTTCGGCGCCGTCCGGCCGCAGGCCGGTCATGTGGTAGGCGTTGCCGCGGTTGGCGAACCCTGCGATCTCGGCATAGATGTGCGCGCCTCGTGCGCGGGCTCGGTCCGCGCGCTCCAGCACCAGCACCGCGGCACCCTCCGCCAGCACGAAGCCGTTGCGGGTGCGGTCGAAGGGCCGTGACGCCGTGGCCGGGTCGTCGTTGCGTGGTGAGGTCGCCTTGATGGCGTCGAAGCAGGCCACGGTGATGGGTGTGATCGGCGCCTCGGTGGCACCACTGACGATCACGTCTGCCGCGCCCTCGGCGAGCAGTTCGCAGGCGTGTGCCAGCGCATCGATGCCGGACGTGCAGCCGGTGGACACGACCGACACCGGTCCTTCCGCCCCGATGTCGCGCGCCACCTCCACCGCGATCGAGCTGGGCACGTAGTTGGCGTACATGTGCCGGCTCAGGTAGGTGTGGTCCACCTCCCACAGTGACCCGCCGTTGCTGGCCACCGCGTATTCCTGGTCCAGGCTGATGCTCGCGCCGGTGGCGGTACCGATGACGACTCCGACCCGGGTGGGGTCCAGCCCCGCGGGGTCGAGGCCGCTGTCGGCGAGCGCCTCGCGCTCGGTCACCAGTGCGAACTGGGTGACTCGGTCCAGCCTGCGAGCCTGCTGGAAGTTCAGGCCCTGCGCCAGAGGGTCAAAATCGCATTCCGCGGCGATGCGCGACCTGAACTGGGTGGTGTCGAAGGAGGAGATCTTCCGAATCGCTGTGCGCCCGGAGGTCAGCAGCTCCCAGAACGCCTTCACACCGTTGCCGCCCGCTGTCTGCACACCGATGCCCGTTATGGCAATTCGATCAGACCTCACCGTTCACCGCCACATCCAAGTCGATTGCTGCCGAGTCCACGTGGTGACGTTCGCAGCCGGGCTTCGAGACAAGCTCGACAGCACGTCGAGCGTCGGCCCTCCAGCCGGGCTCGAAAGCCATGTCACACGGTGGGTCCGACCACGCCTAGGTTTCAGGAGGACGCGCATGGCAGAGGCCGGCAGGACTGGCATCCTCGTGGTGGGAGCGGGCCCGGTCGGTCTGACTGTGGCGCTGGAACTGGCCCGCCGGGGCGTTCCCATCCGGCTGATCGACGCGGCCGGCGGACCGGCGACGACCAGCCGTGCTCTGGCCACCCACGCGCGCACGCTGGAGGTCTACGACCAACTCGGCGTCCTGGACGCCATTCTCGCCCGCGGGCAGAAGGTCGAGCACTTCACGCTGCACCAGGGCGGTCGCCGGCTGATCCGGTTCGACACCGACTACTCGGCGCTACCAACCCGCTACCCGTTCACCATGATGGTGGACCAGACCAGTACCGAGGAGGTGCTGCGCAATGCGGTGGCGCAGCACGGCATCCACGTCGAATGGGGCGTCGGACTGGAGGGATTCACACAGGACGGCGAAGGGGTGACCGCGACGCTGGTGTCCGCGGACGGGACGCGTGAGCTAGTGGCCGCCGACTGGCTCGTCGGCTGCGACGGTGCGCACAGCACGATCCGCAAGCAGCTCGGGGTCCCGCTGATCGGCGACTCGTCACAGACCTGGTTGATCGCTGACGCGGTCGTGCGTACGACGCTGCCCCGCGACAGCATCCACTGGCTCAACACCGGCCACGGCACGATCATGCTGATCCCTTTCCCGGCCCCCGGGAAGTGGCGGTTGCTGGACACGGTGGACGTCCAGCGGGACGCCGACCCGGACGCCGTCGGCGCACGGTTCGCTGCGAAGATCTCTGCTGCCGTCGGGGAGCAGGTCACCGTCGAGACGCCGTCCTGGACGTCGGTCTTCACCATCCAGCAGCGCATGGTCGAATCACTGTGGCACGGCCGCTGCCTGCTCGCCGGTGACGCCGGGCACGTGCACAGCCCGGCGTCCGGACAGGGGATGAACACCGGCATTCAGGACGCGGTCAACCTCGGGTGGAAGCTGGCGATGGTCTACTTCGATCAGGCGAGCGACGACTTGCTGCACAGCTACAACAGCGAACGTGTCCCGGTCGGCCGCAAACTGCTCGACTCCACCCGCACGGCCACCAGCCTCGTGGCGCTGCGCAACTCGCTGATGACCGCGTTCATGCCCGCCGGATTGGCTCTGCTGCGTGCGGTCCCCCCGGTCAAGCGCCGCATCGAACGCCGGATCATGGCCGGGATGTCCGCACTCGACCTCACCTACACCGGCAGTGCGCTGACCCGGCCGAATCCGCAGGTGACCGTCGTGCGTCCCGGGGCCAGGCTGTCCCGGGTGGACACCGCTGGCGCCACGAGCGCGGGTTGGCAGGAGATCCTGCGGGAGCTGCGTGACCCACGTTGGCTCCTGCTGCTCGGGTCGAATGACGCGAAGCTGCATGCAGTGTGCCCGAAAGCAGGATGGCTCGGTGTCAGGACCGTCGGGGGCGACCTGCCCGACCAGGACGGACGGCTGCGCGAGGACCTCCGCATCGGGCCGGGCGACTGGCTGCTCGTCCGACCCGACGGTTACGTCGCGGGCAGGGGCCAGGGGGCTCATTCCCTCCGCGCCGAGCTGTCGGGGCTGGCCCTCACGGCGGAGCCGCATCAGAAGAATGTTGTGACCCGAGAGGAATTGGCATGACTATGTTCGATATCGACGCCGACCCGGCGCAGCTGCGCCAGGGCATCGAGCAGTTTTACGCCTGGCAGATGCAACTGTTGGACGACGGCAAGGTCGAGCCGTACGCGCAGACGTTCGCCGAGGACGGCTCGTTCGCAGCGAACGCGCATCCCGCGCCGTTCACCGGGCGGGAGGCCATCGCGGCGGCGGCCGGCAAGGCCACTCGCGCGCTGGCCGAGCAGGGTGTGATCCGGCGCCACTGGTTCGGCATGACCTCGGTGGAGACGACGGGCCACAGCAATGTCGTGCGCACGCGCAACTACGCGGTCGTCTTCGAGACACCGCGCGGCGGGGCCGCGAAGTTGCTGATGAGTACGGTGTTCGAGGACGTCTTGGTCCGGGACGAGGACGCCACGCACGGCTGGCTGGTTCGCGAGCGCCGGGTCAGCCGCGACGACCTGGCCGCCTGATACCCACCGGCCCCTGCCGTCGGCTCGATCGGCCGGGGGACCTTGATGCCCGGTCAGCGGACCGCATAGCGGGCCTTCAGTCGGGTGTCTGCTGTTCGGCGCCGCGCATTGCGGGCTGTGGAGTTCCCGCGGGACCGCCCGCCTTTCGGGCGCCACGGGAGCTGGTGCATCGAGGCCGGTCCGGACACGGCCGGCACTGGCTCGTGGTGAACCGCGCCACGATCACGGGTGCGGCCCTGGGCGAAGAGGCCGGACAACACCTGGACGTCGCTCGTGGCGGACTTGGCGGGCCGTGGTGTTGCGGGGAGAGACGATCGTCGCTGGGGAGGGCGGGCAGCCGCCCTCCCCAGCGACGTGCCCACACGGGCGGTCGGTCGCGCTGCCACAGTGGTTCTGCACGACGTTCCGCCCAGGGTCTCGCCCTGCGGGCCGGGCCGGTAACCCGGCCTGTGCCGGTGGAGGTGTTCGGGCCAGCGGGCGTCGTCTCGCGCAGGCGCGCTCCGCCGGGCCTTCTGCTGGAGGCCGGCGGCGACCAACACGGCGGGCAGGACACTCTGCGGCTTCTTCGACGTGCTGAAGCGGCGCACGATCGGGTGCTACACGAATCGGTACAGGGCGGCCGACAGGCTCCGGGTGAGCTTCCCGCCGACCGCGGCGACGGGATACAGAAGCGACAACAGGGCCTCCCTGCGGCTTTTCGGTCTCGATGACCTCCAAGCTGCACGGGGCCCTGTCCTTATGCGGCGGTACATCACCCGGATCGAGAACCTATGAACACCTGTGCCGACCCACAGTCCCGTGAGGTACCTCCTGACGCATCGCCATTTTCAGCCCCCCTCTACTTGTGCTGAGCCGCCAGCCGTTCCAGTTCGGGGACCAGCAGTGCGGGCGAGGGCCTGCGTTCGTTCTCCTCGGCTACCCGCCGCGCCGCCTCCCGGTGGCTCGATCCGCTGAGCAGCCGTTCCAGGGAGTCCTTGACCTGCTCTGTGGTGCCGTCGATCCCTGACACGATCCGGACCGCGCCGGTTTTGGCGAACCGCGCGGCCATCTCGACCTGGTCGTTTGCCAGGGGCAGCACCAGCTGCGGAACGCCCATCGTCGATGCAGTCATCAACGAATTGATCGACCCTGAATTGACCAGCACATCGCACTGAGAAAGCGCCATCTGCAGCGGATACTGGTAGAGCACGCGAGCGTCGGCCGGGAGCTCACCGAGCAGGGCCAGAGCCTCGGGTCCGGGGGCGAGTACGACCAGTTCAGCACCGGTAGCAGTGATCGCCGTCACTGCGCGTCGCAGGATGGGCGCCCGGTTGCCGTACACCTCGGTGACCAGCCCGCTCCAGATCAGGCAAACCCGAGGCCGGTCGGCAGGCGGCAGAACGGACTCGGCTGCCTCACCGATCCCGTTGTAGGGTACGTGCCGCACCCGCAACCGGGTCGCCTCACCGAGCGGGATGGGTACGGCGTCCGGAGTCGGATCCAGGACGTGGGTGATCTGCGAGCGATCCCAGGGCCGCACGCCATGCCGGACGCACGCCCCGCTCGGGTCGTCGAACGAGACGTCACCGTCCTGCTCCGGGGGACCGTCTACCGCGCCGAAGCCACCCGGGGTGACGTATACCGATGGGGCACCCACCACCCTGGCGGCGATGGCGCCCTCGATCGCCAAGGGATCGTGGAGCACCAGGTCGGGCTGCCACGTCCGGGCGAAGCCCACTGCCGCGTCGCAGTTGTAGCCGATCACGCGCACGCAGTCGTCCCAGAACCGGCGCCCGTCCACGGCGATGTCGAACTCACCCGGGTGCGCCATCGGCTCCCGGGTCACCGGGTGCAGCGGGCGCAGCTCCTCAGGGCCGTCGAACCGCCCGTCCGCGGCCCACCGTTCGACCCGGGCGACGCGCTCACTCTGCATCGCCGGGAACGGCTGGAGTACCGGCAACGGCACCAGCCCCGCGGCCCCGACCGTGCCTGCCTCAGTGGGTGCGCAAGCCACCCGGACCTGGTGCCCGGCGGCCTGCAGCGCCCAGCCGAAGGGCATCAGGCTGAAGTAGAAGCCCTTCCAGCTGGTGATGGTCACCAGAATCCGCATGGCTACCCTCTGTTCATCTGTTCGTCGGCGGTGGGGTTCGACCGCAGTGAAGGGTCGGTGCAGGCTCAGAAGACGATGCTGCCGCCCGCGACCGGCAGGAACGCCCCGGTCACGTAGCCGAACTCATCGCTGGCCAGCATGGCCACCGCCCGGGCGACCTCCTCGGGCTCGGCGACCCGGCCCAGCGGGATCTGCTCGATATGTGCGCGGACGTCCGCGGCGACCGACTCGTCAGCCATCGCCCGTTCGAGCCCATCGCTACGCACGGCACCCGGGACCACCGCGTTGACCCGGATACCAGCCGGTCCGAGCTCGACGGCCAGGTGCTTCATCACCGTTTCCACCGTGGCCTTGGGCAGGGCGTGCCCCAGGCCCTTGGGCGCGGTGCGGCGGGCAAACGCGTCGGAGATATAGACGACGGACCCTCGGCCGCGTTCCGTCATTCCGGGCAATACTGCGTACAACGGTGCAAGTGAGGCCCGGAAGTGCGAAACAAGATAGTCGGTGTATTCGTCCAGAGAATGCTTCAGGGCTGGCCCGCGGAGCATATCGGGGAATCCAGTCGCGTTCAGCACCATGATTTCCGGTGCGCCGAGCGTGTCGGTCACCTCGGCCACCATCGCTGCGCACTGCTCGGCGTCGCGTACATCGGCCTGCACCGCGACGGCTCGACCGCCGCGCGCCTCGATGTCGCGTACAACGTCCTTGGCCGGCTGGAAGGACCTGTGGTAAACGACAGCCACCAAGGCGCCGCGGTCGGCGAGTTCCCTGGCGATCGTGGCCCCGAGGCCGCGGCCCGCCCCGGTGACCACTGCGATCTTGGAGTCCAGTCCGCTGCATGTCTTGTTTGGCATGGTCAGGGACGATAGCAACGGCGCTTCGAGAGCCGTTAGAGCAGCTGCATCGACCGATCCTCGATCACCGTTCGCAGGTTTCGAGTTATTCCACCTGCGCTTCCGGGCGCTTGCCTACCCCGCTCTCCGGGTTCTGGCCGGCGCGCGCCGACCCTGGGCGACGATACGCGAACCATGATGACGACGTCACTGCCGGGCGAATTCAGCCTCGAAATGCCGAGCGCTAAGGCAATCGCAGAGCAATTGCATGGCGGTCTTCACAAGCGGGTGCCTGATGAGACCGAATCCACCAGCTGATGTCCACGTGGAGGTTCCTCCCGGGACTGCCGTCTTCGATGAGCCGAACCTGACCGCCGGCAACGGCCACAACCGCCAACTGCCGTGCGTGCAGCGGGTGTTCCTGAGGAAGGCCGGCGCCCGCTTCATTCCCGCCGGCCTGACCCTCATCGCCCGAACAGAACTGACGCAGCATCTGCCCGAGCGCTGGCCCACGGAGCGACGCCTTCGCCGACCTGTTCGACGCAGTCCACCGCCCATCCACACCCATGTCAGCCTGAACGCTGCCCGGACCCGCAAACTCCTCGGACAGGCCGCGACCCGCGCGCGGCGGGCACCGCACACCTCAAATCCCCATCCCAGCACACCGACCGTCCCCACCAGTGGCTTCGGCAGGCATGTTTGTCACCAATCACTACATATCATGACACAACGGTATGGATCGGGCAGCTGAGGTTTGCTCAGCGGGATGATCTACTCGGAATGTCGAGGAGATCCCTCTGATCCTTCCGCCCCTGGTCCTTGAAATCGGCCGGATCCTCGGAGGTGTCTACGGGCACCCATGTGAGCCACCACGGGAAGTCGGCCGCCGAAGCATCGCGCGTGCTCCTGCCCGCCCCGCTTCGGGCCTACGTTCAGCACCAGGTCAGCCGTGGAGGCGCTCCCGAGAAGGAACGGTCCTGCTCAACATCTGGCGCTGACGTGCCGCCGGAGACCGCCAGGCCGGTCTGGCCAGGGGCAGGCGAACGGACAGACGCCGGCAGGGGTGATCCTGGCGTTGATCACTCCCGGTGCCCATCGAGGGTGAAGGCAGCACGGAGGCATGCTCCCGATGTGGTCCAGGCTGACCGGTGGCGTGCTTGAGGGCGCGCGCCAGCGTTCCTTGGGCTCGGCCACAACGCACTTGGCTCATGGCACGGGCAGCTCTGGTCAGGCATTTGTGGTCCACGCGTCTGCGTCTGGGGCCTGTGCGGCGGATCATGACGTCGTAGAGCGCATGCACAGCACGCTGACCGAGCACGCCCGGTGTCTTTACGGAGATGAGTACCGTCCGACGCCAGCGTGCGGTCAGGAGCATCGCGAGCACCACTTCGTCGAAGAGCCGACGTTCGCTGATGCGGACGCGCTACTGTCGATGCTGCGGGAGCTCTGTCCGGACCTGGTCGACGGATAGCTCCCGATGTGGATTCGCAGCCTCGCCCATCGCCTCGTGCTGCTACAGCGGCCCGATGAACCGGCTCTTCTGCGGGAAGCCGCACAGATCCTTTGGCTGTACGGTCCGGACTGGGACGACATCGCCCCGCGGCTCACGGATCGCGCCGAAGAGCTGGAAGCCCGCTGACGGAGCCGGTTTGTCAAGGCTTGAGCCACAGGCGGGTCGAGGCCACGGTCATGGTGCCGGTGAAGACGCAGGCGTGCTTGTCGTATCGGGTCGCAACGGCCCTGAAGTGCTTGAGCGGGTTGATCGTGCGCTCAACCTCGCTGCGACGCTTGTCCATCTCCTTGTCGAACCCGGCCGACCTGCCGCCTCGGCTCCCCCGGCGTCGGCGGTTCGCCCGCTGGTCCTTCGGCTCGGGGATGGTGTGCTTGATCTGGCATCGGGGCAGGTAGCGCGGGTTCCGGCGGGAGCTGTAGGCCTTGTTACCGCCTGGATTCTGCAGGTCAGGCCGACCCGGGAGCGTCTTGGTCCTTCGTCGCGGCGGTGCTGCCGAGGCATTGATTTCTTTCGGGACTCCCGGCGTTCTCCGCGGGGCCCCGGCAGCGTGCTGGTGGGCCCGGCACGAGGTCGAATCCACGCTGACCATGCTCCAGTCCACCTGACCGCGGCCATCGGCGTCGGCCAGGACCGCCTGGAAGATCCTGTCCCAGGTCCCGTTTGCTGACCAGCGTCGATGCCGCTCGTAGACGGTTTTTCAACTGCCGGAGCGCTCGGGCAGGTCACGCCACGGCACCCGGTTCGGACCCGAAACAGGATCCCATTGATCACCCGACGGTGGTGGCTCCATCGTCCACCCCGAGCACCGGACTTCGGCAGATGCGACTCAAGCCGCATCCACTCGTTGTTCGTCAGATCTCACCGCCCCACGACCAGAACAACGATCCCATCGTCGGATGGTCACAAGATCTGCCGGACATGCCTAGGCGTACTGGCCTCCGGCCGGCGGACCGGGACGGTTCGACAGCGAAGACCCACAACGGGGTACTGGCGGTAACTGGTGGTTTGGCGGGCAGGGATGAGGGCCAGACGGCGTATGCATCCGCGCTCGCGGAACCATCGCAGCACGAGCGCGGCCTGCCGAAACGTGCTCAGGACGTGAGAACCGCGCGGGGTGCCGATCCGGCGTAGCCAGGCAGCGCGCAGCCGAGGGTGCTCCACGAAGTGGCGCGAAAAGTTCTGGCGGCACAGATCACCAACGTGGAACCTCTGGTTTGGCGGACATGACCTCGGTAGACCTGTTCCCACCAGGGGTTTCGGGCCTACCTATACGCGGGCGTCTCTGGTGTGACGTGCACCGATCTGCCCGGTTCACACGACTTCGCGGAGATCAGCCGCCGAGAAAACATCGTTGACAGTGGTATCGATCTGAACGATGATCACGTTGATCACAAACGAAACAAGCGCTGTCATGCACCTGAGCACCACGAGCGGTTCCGTTTGAGCTGAGTCTGGGGGGGATCAGCAGTGTGCGGTTGGCGGTCACGGACGACCCGGGTAGAGAGGTCGGAGCCGGGGAACGTGAGGAAGTTAACCAGCACGTCAGGGGGGGAAAGCCAGCTTGACGGCGTCGAGGACGGGCGGGCAGCTGATGCGGACCGAATCGAGGCCAGCGCTCACGGAAGTTCTGCTGATCAGCGACCACCGGGCCCGGTAGAGGCGGATCAAGGCCAACAGCACTTGGTGGGATCCATCGGCGGTGCGCGAGCGCAGGACGCCCACGGGTCCCCACAGATCCACCTTCGCGATACGGAAATAGATCTCCGCCCGCTGGCGATCCGCGTAGATACGGGCCATTTCGGTCGCGGGAGCCTGTTCAAGATCGAGCTGACCGCTGATCAACACCGAGACGCCGCCGATGCCGTACTGAAGCACACGCGCGATCATGCCTTCACCCCAGCACTTGCCGCGCAGTTCGGACCGGTACGTGCTGTCACCCAGACGACGCTTGGCGCGCCGGGCAAAGGATTCGGCGTTCAGCTCACAGGAGCGGAAGCTTTGGTCGGCCAGCAGCAGCATCTTCGGCCTGAGCCTTCCCGGCAGCCCTGCGGCAAGGTGCTTTCGCCGAGCTCGGCGATGTCGAACCCAGCTCCAGCCGGAGCCAGGCCTCCGCACTCAGCCAGCGCTACAGACGGGCCTGCGGCAGCACACTGCCGGAGGGGATCTCGAATTCCACAGCCTCGTCCCTGGCCCGCTGGGAGATCGAAGACGCTGCAGCCCACGGCAGCCTTGCGCAGTCCTCACCAGAACACTTTCCCGTGCCCCTAGCGCACCCGTCGCCTTGACAGCGATCATCACCGCCTCGTCATTGATGCGCCGTCTTACCGAACACTAATCAACGGTCAGACCATTGCTCCTGGACGCAGACGGCGGCACGCCCCAACGCCACCCGTCCGGTGATTGACGGTACCCCGCGGCATCGGCCGACGCCGGCAGTGATGCAGGGCGAACAAGCCCGCCGGCCGCACAAAACATTCCTGGGCCAGCCGGTTCACCAAAAACCCAACCACTCACGCAGTGGTTACGCAGGAAGGAGAGATAAGACGTGATGTCGTCTATTCGATTCAATATCCTCGGACCAATGCAGGTGGTCATCAGCGGCCGAGAATGCACCCCGACCGCCCCCAAGGTCCGCCAAACACTTGCATTGCTCGCCCTGCAGAGCCAGGGAATTGTCTCGATCGCCTCGCTCATCAACGAACTGTGGGGCGAACGGCAGCCGCGCAGTGCGATGACGACCGCGCAAACATACATCTATCAGCTGCGGAAAATGTTTAATCGAGAGGTGGAACCGCAAGGTTACGACGCTCCGTGCGACCTCATCCGCACCCAGTCGCCCGGATACAGCCTGCGACTCGATGGCGAGCAGCTCGACGCGACGGTCTTTGAGTCGCTCTACGAAGAAGGCCGCGTACTGCTTGAACAGGGACAACCAGAGCAGGCGTCCAGCAAACTCCGGGCCGCTCTGGCACTATGGCGCGGCCCGTGCCTCGCCGACGTCGAGGTCGGCGCTATCCTGCGCGCACACACCGTGCACCTGGACGAGGCACGCACCCGTGCGCTCGAACTACGTATCAGGGCCGACGTGGAACTGGGCAGGCAGCAGCACCTCATCCCCGAGCTACGGTCGCTGGTGTCTGTCCATCCACTGAACGAGTGGTTCCACGGGCAGCTGATGTCCGCTCTCAACCACGCCGGCAGGCGCGGCGACGCACTGCACGTCTACCAGACGCTGCGCAGCACCCTGGACCAGGAGCTGGGCCTGGAGCCGTCCTTCGAGATACAGGCACTGCAACGCCAGCTGTTGATCGGCGGACGGGCATGAAAGACGGCTCTCCTCACCTTGTGTGTGGATGGTCGGTGTAAATCACCGCTCCGGACAGGGCGCCCCGGGGTGCAGTGACTGGCCCGCAGCTGCGCAGTGGTCTGCGGGCTCCGGTACGTGCGGCGGCCTCATCGACCGCCCGAGACATGCAGGACCTCGCCGCTGATGTTGCCGTTGGCCGCAGACGCCAGGAAGACGACCGCATCGGCCACCGCTTCCGGTTCGGTGAGCCGGCCAGTCGGCGTGCGCTCGCGCTCCTGCTCCAGTAGCGCGGCGGGCAGGGCCTCCAGCACGCCCTCGGTGAGCGTCAGCCCGGGAGCGACCACGTTGACCAGCACGCCGTCGGGTCCAGCGTCCCAGGCGAGGCTGCGGGCCAGTCCGTGCAGAGCCGACTTGGCGGCGGCATAGAACTCCTGACCGCCGCGGCCGTGGCGGACGTTGTGGGACGACAGGAACAGCAGTCGGCCCCAGCCCCGCTCACGCATGCCAGGCAGCACGAGCTGCGCCAGCCGGGTGGCACCGAGGACATTGTCTGTCACCGCGGGCTGCCACTCGGCCGGGTCCACGTCCTCGAACCGCTCGCCGGGCGGACGGCGCCGCCCCCGCTGGTGCGCGTTGACCACGGCGACATCCAGCCGGCCCCAGCGGGCCTGGATCTCGGCAACGGCGGCTTCGGCGGACTCCGGCTCGTCCAGGGCGTACCGCACCGACATGGCACAGTCAGTGCCGCCCAGTTCGTTCACCAGGCGGGCCACACCGTCCTTCGACTGCCGGTAGGTCAGGGCCACCCGGGCGCCCTCCGCGGCGAACGCCCGGGCGGTGGCCAGACCGATGCCGCGGCCGGCGCCGGTGATGAGTACCACGCGGTCGGACAGATCCAGGTTCACAGTGCTCCTCCGTAGGCCGGACCAGCTCGCGGCGGGGTGCGGGCCTGGCACCATCCTGCTCGGCAGAGCTCGAAGCGCGGTACAGGCCTGGTGGACTTCGGCGGCCAGGCACAGCTGGACAACGCGCTTGACCGGCCAGGTGCAGTCAGCGGCCGTCTCCGGCAGGAACTCCTCGCCCGTGTCGGTGACGCGCAGTCGACCGTGCTCAGCCTCCGGCGATCTGGCGCAGGCCCAGACAGGCCAAAGTGACGGAGCTTCACCGGCTCGCGGCAACGGGCAGTGGCTCGGGCCCTGCTCCTCCCGGCCCCACAGCCGCCATAGGCTACGTCCGCACCTTCGACCATCATGGCCAGCCGTGCTGGACATCGACGCCAGTACTGGATCGCCGACGCCCGCACAGGCAGGCGGTGCAGCCTCGCCGACTTCGCTACCGCACTGCCCGCCGATCTCGCCGCCGTCGTCTTACGGCATGAGCACGGCCGCCCGGCCGGCGCGTGTGCGTACGGACAGCCTGCGCACCTCGTCCACCAACTCGGCGTGGGCCAGGATATCGGCAGCGTCCGCGTCGAATCCGGTGCCGTCGGCGATCCTCTGGGCGAAGACACTCACGATCCGCGCGAACTGGTCGTCGGCGTCCAGGATGATCTCCTCGACGCTGCCACGTCGCTCCAGGACGACGACCGGCCGGTGGTCGGACGGCGGCGTGAAGGCTCGGTAGACCCCGATCCGCCCTTCGCTTCCCCACAGTTCGTAGGAGGAGCGATATGCGTTGTCCATGCCGAAGGTGAGCTGCGCAGTGACCCCTGACGGGCTGACCAGAAGCGTCGTGCCGCCCATGTCGACGCCGTGTTCCAGGTCCTCGCGAAGGATCGACCCGACGACGCGCAGGCCGCCTCCGAGGAAGAGTTCGGCGGCCTTGAGCGGATAGCCGCCTACGTCGAGCAACGCCCCGCCGCCCAGCGCAGGCTGGTGGCGGATGTCGTCATCCGGAAGCCGCGGAATGGTGAACGCGGCATGGAAGGCACGCAGTTCCCCGATGGTGCCGTCGGTGACAAGCCCTCGCACAGCCGCGTGCTGGGAGTGATGGGTGAACATGAAATTCTCCATCAGCAGCAGCCCGCGCGCGCGGGCGAGCTCCACCAGACCCCGGGTGGTCGCGGCGTCGGTGGTCAGCGGCTTCTCCGCCAGGACGTGCTTACCCGCACGTAGTGCCCGCTCCACCCACTGCGCGTGCAGCCCGGCGGGGAGCGGTACGTAGACCGCGTCGATGTCGTCCCGGTCGATCAGCCGGTCGTATCCGTCGATGGCCTCGCACCCGAACTCGTCGGCGAACTTCTGTGCTTTGGCACCGTTCCGGCTCGCCACACCAACCAGGCGGAGCAGTGGATTGCCGGTGATCGCCGGCAGCGTGCGTCGCCAGGCGATGTCCGCACAACCGAGGACTCCGACGCCCGTGATCCGACCAGTGCGCTTCAGCGTCATGCCGTACCTCCCACAGTATTGCCGGGGATATTGCCCGGCCCGCTTCGAGCCGCCGTCGAGGTGCGCAGGCGTCTGGTTCCGGACTTCGACCGCTCCTGGCCGAGCCTCGAGGACTGCTGCAACCCCTCCGGCCTCGTGCAGCTCCAGCCGCTGACGACCCTGGGGAGTCATCTGATAGCCCCCGGGTCATGCCTGACCCTCGTGGAAGCTTCTCGTGCCTTCAAAGGGCTCGGGCACGGCCTCTGCTACACGAAGATGCGACCGGGTCCGCCAGGGCGTGACCGGCGAGGCCCGTCGTCGGCCCCTGGCCACACGGCTCGCGGCCCAGGCTCGCACGCTCCTCAGAGCCGCCGGCTGCCAGCGGTGAGTTTCCCGTCAGGACCATGACGTCCCGTCAGGGGGACAGGTTCCAGCCGCCGTCTACCGTGAGAACCTGACCCCGGATCCAGTCGGCCTCGTCTGTGCACAGCAGGGCGATGGCATCGGCGACCTGTTCCGGCCGGGTGAGCCGCCGGCCACCCAGAACACCGGGCACCCCTTCGCCCTTGTCGAGCTTCGCCGTCGATACCGCGTTCACGACGATTCCATGGCGGCCGAGTTCGGCCGCCAGATACCGCACGAGCGCCTCCAGCGCGGCCTTGGCCACGCCCAGACTGACGTATTTCGGCACCACTCGGTGCGCTCCGCTGCTGGATACGGCCACCACACGACCGCCCTGGGACATCAGCTCGGGCAGTGCGGACGCGGCGCCAAGCAACGGATCGAGCGCGGCCCGTACGTCGTGGTGGAACACCGTGGGGTCAGCGGCGAGTAGCGTGGCCGGCGTCCAGGCGGCCGCGTTATGGACAAGGACGTCCACCCTGCCGTACCGCTCATGGGCCCTTTCGAGCAGCCCGGTCACTGCTCCCGGCGCGCACACGTCCGCCTTGACCGCTTCCGCGCGCCCTGTAAGGCCGCTTAGCGACTCGACTGCCTGCGCGGCGGCCTCGTCGTCGTGCGCGTAGTTGATCAGGACGTCACAACCGCTGGCGCACAGCTTGCGGGCCGCAGCGAGCCCCAGTCCGCGGCTGGCCCCGGTGACCACCGCGACCCGGCCCTTTAGGCCGAGCGTGCCCCTGCCCGCCTCAGTCTCTGCCGCTGACTCAGCCACTGCACCACCTCCATTGCCGGACGGGACCGTTGCCCGGCGCTCCAGTACTTCCCGGCGCAGCGTCCCGAGCCGGATCGTTCCGGTGGCCGACCGTGGGATCACGTCGGCCACCTCCGCGTGCCGCACGCGCGGGTGGTAGGCAGCTGCTCGTTGCCCTGTACAGGGCGTTGTGCGGCCTGGTCGGCGAGCGGCAACGATGGCTGCGCCGAACCCGATCCGGTGGGTCGAGGACCGCACGGTCCCTGGGCCGCCGGATGCGACCGTCACAAGCGGTCTCCTTCGGCCTCGGATCCCTGGCGCAGCTGCCGCATCAGCCTGGGCCGGCGCGCCGGGCGGTGGCCGAAGGTGGTGCCCCTGCGCACCTGAGCGGGTTCAGCCCGAGTAGATCTGCCGGGCGACTTCCAGCTTGCCCGAACGCACCTTCGCCAGAGACTCCGCGGAGAAGCCACCGGACGTCGGGCGCAACGGGACCTCCCCAGGCACGATGAGTTCCCACCCGGAGCCGAGTTCGATCAGCGAGCGGTGTTTCGTGGTGTAGTACGCGTCGTCGCGCACGTTCAGCGCGACACCGCCAGCACCGGCGGCTGCCGCGACCAGGTGGGGGTGGAACCTGGTGGACAACCAGGTCTGGCCAGGGGCAGCGGGGAATCCCTTGTTTAGCGCGTCGTCGACGGTGTAACGGCGTTTGACCGGCAGCGAACGGGTCACCAGGTCGATGAACTCGCTGTCGCCCTTGGGGCTGCACTCCAGGACGCCGACTTCCGTCACCTGCCACGCCTCGACTGTGCGGCGCAGGAAGTCGATCAGGTCCGCCGCGTCGATTGCGCCGTGTTCGATCTGGGCGGAGATGATCACCTCGGGGCAGGAGGTGTCCATTGGCAGGACATTCCCACTGACACCGAGGAACGCGTCGTCGCCGGTGCTGCTCACCTTCAGGCCCGCCAGCAATTCGGCGGACGGGTCGTCGCGGACATCGACGATGGCGAAGCCGGCGGCGAGGTCCCGGACCAGCTGCGGTGAGCCCCCCAGCGGCGGGCAGAGCCCTTGGCCGGTCATGGCGGTCGTGGCACCGGAGTACTCGGCGGCCGCGACGATGCCTGCGAGCAGGCCGTGGAAGGGCGGCCAGAGGTCGTTGATGAAACCGCCACCCACCAGGTGAATGGTGTCGGCGCGACGCAGCAGTTCGATGCCCTCTGCCAGGTCCATGGTCTGGGCCGGGTTGGCTATCGCCCACCGGGCCATCGCGACCGCGCCTTCGGCACCCTCGTGCCAGTTGCGCAGGACCACCTGCCACAGAGTGTCTACGACACGGACGTTCGGGTGCAGCTCGTGCGGGCGCAGTGCCAGCGTGGCCGGGTTGGAACAGTCGAGCACGACCTGCGCTTCGGGTGCGACTTCGGCCAGGTGACGCAGCCAACTTGCGGCGATCAGCTCGTCGCCGAAGTTCGGCCAGCCCGCGGGCGCTACCAGGTAATGGAGCGTCATGGCCTCAGCCAGCCCGCGACTGGAGGGCCGAGTCGATCGCGGCGAGGAGCACACGGGGCGTCGTCGCCTCGAAGACCACGCTGTCGTCCAGCACGACGTCAAGCTCGCGCTCCACCCGGGAGGTGATCTCCAGCAGGGTGACCGAGTCGTAGCCGAGCTCGCTGAACTCCCGGTCGAGGACGGTGCCGTCCAGGCTCACCGACTCGTCCTCGCCTGCGCTCGCGCGCATGATCTCGAAGAGTTCGTTCAGAGTGAAGTCCATCGGCGCCCTTTCTTTGAGTACTTGCGTCCTGCCCAAGTCCAGGGTGTCGGGCACGCTTGGAGCCGTGGTGGAGAGCTGGACGATGCTCGCCTTCCAGGGCTTTTCGATGCGGCGTTGAGCCCGCCGGGCTAGTTTCCAGGCACCTCTGGCAGAAAAGATGATGTTTACATGCGATTCGTTGACCTGTCGACGCCGATCGACGCCCGCGGCTGGGAACCGGAACCGTTGACGCACACCGTCCTCAGCCCCGCCGAAGGCGCGGTGCACATGGCCGAGGAAATGCGGGAGCACTTCGGGATCGAGTTCGATCCAGCCGTGCTGCCCGACGGTGAGCTGCTCTCCATCGACACGCTTACGCTGACCAGCCACACCGGGACGCACGTGGACGCGCCCGCGCACTACGGGACACGCGGCCCCGCCGGCCCGCCCCGCACCATCGACCAGCTCCCACTCGACTGGTTCCACCGCCCCGGCGTCGTGCTGGACCTGACCTGCGCACCGCCGGGGGCCGCAGGCGAGGACGTCCTGCGGAACGCGATGGCGGCGATCGGCTACCGGCCGCAGCCGTTGGACATCGTGCTGCTCAACACCGGCGCCGCCAAGCTGGCGGGCACCCCGGAGTACTTCACTGAGTTCACCGGACTGACACGTTCCGCGACGCGAATGCTGCTCGACGCGGGCGTCCGGGTGATCGGCACCGACGCTTTCAGCCTCGACGCGCCGTTCACCGACATGATCACGCGGTACCAGGAGTGCGGTGACCCGTCCGTGCTGTGGCCTGCACACTTCCTGGGCCGGGAGGTGGAGTACTGTCAGATCGAGCGGCTGGCCAACCTTGACGCGCTGACCGTGGCCACCGGGTTTACCGTCAGCTGTTTTCCGGTGAAGATCACTGGCGGCGGCGCGGGATGGGCGCGTGCGGTCGCAATCATTGACGAGGAGTGAGGGCCGCGCCCCCTTTGCACGCCGCCTCACCGCCCGATGGGATCATGTGCACCCACCCACGTGCCCTTCCTCCGAGCAGTGGCGCGTCCTGATCGAGGACCATCGGGGAGAGGGCTCATCCAAGGTCCTGGCCGCGTCGGCGCACGACAGCGCCGCCGGCACGGCCCTGCTCGGCAGGCGGCCGAGCGGTGCGGGAGCCGCCTGGAGAAAGCCCTGGTGGACCAGGGCTTCAAAGACAAGGTGATCATCCACGGTGCACCGCGTGGGCATTACCGTCGGGGTCGTTTGCCGTGACCCGGCTGGCCAGGGCAGGGCTTCATCCCCGAGCCCAGGTGATGGGACGAGGCCGCCGCGCCCACCGATACCGAGGCTGCCTCGCAGCCCTGGCCACCACCCGGAGGGTCAGCGCTGAACTCCCACCGACCGGCAACGCACCGGACCCACCCGAGTCCACCACCGCCCACCAGGCGATCGTGAACGCCTTCGACCAGCATCCCTACCAGGAAGTTCGAGTCGCGAACTACACGAACTCCTCAGCATGCCTACCGGCGACCCGGCCCTGAACGTCACCCACAGCCGCATGGGACGCCTTTACCCGCCAGGGATTCCTCACCCAGCCGGGACGAGGCCGCTACCAGAAGCGGACCTACCGCCTTCTCAGGCGGTCGAGCCGGAGCCGTCGGTCTCGCTCTGTTCGGTCAGCCGCCACTGCTGCAGCTGGGCAGGAATCTGGCGGGGAGTCGGTAGTGCCATCGGCGGCTCAGCCCCTCCCGGCGGTGGACACGATGTGCATCGCGTTCTCTCGTCGGTGCGTACGGTGAAGCCCATCTTGAGGGGCACGGCGGGCGTCGTCGGGGTCCCTTCCTGAACCAGGCGGTGGGGCCGGACTTGTCGCCGGGCCTCATGCCCGGTCGACGGTGTCCTCGAGGTTCAGGCTGCCTGTCCGGGGGCGCATCCCGGCTGCCCGGTAGGAGTCGTCGACCAGGCGCATCAACGCGACCCCGTCCTCGGGCCCGGTCACCACCGGGGAGCCGGTGCGGATCGCCCGCGTGAACGCGCGCAGTTGGTGCCCATAGCTGGTCCCTGCGCGGAACCGCTCGGTGCGGCGGATTCCGTCGATCTCGGTCTGGAACCGATGCCACAGTTGGGGGATGACGAAGTTGCTCACCCGCAGCGTGCCTCGGTCACCGACGGCGAGCGCGGACAGCGAGGTCTTCGGTTGCGGCACCAGGGTCATCGAGCAGGTGATCCGGCCGGTGGCGCCGTTGGGGAAGCGCAGGTCGACGGTCATGGCGCTGTCCACATCGGGCTTCGCCGATTTTGCTGTCGCGGCCACGACCTCGGGCTCCGCGCCGCCGAGCAGTCGCGCGCAGTGCAGGGCGTAGCAGCCGCACATCATCATCGACCCGCCGGCCAGCTCGTAGCTTGCCATGACCGGATCCTTGCGCAGGTTCGGCCAGGACAGATTCGCCTCGACGTGCCTGATCTGGCCGATCTCGTCCGTCTCGACCAAGCGCTGCATGCGGTCGGCGAGGGGGTGGTACCGGTAGTGCAGGCCATGCAGCAGCACGCGGCCCTCGCAGGTCGCCACGTCCGCCACCGCACGAGCCTCCGCGGCGTTGGCTGTCAAGGGCTTCTCGCACAGTACGTGCTTGCCGCTGCGCAGGGCCTTGATCGTCCACGCGGCGTGCTCGGAGTTCGGCAGCGCGATGTACAACGCGTCCAGCGACGGGTCGTCGATGAGAGCCTGGTACCCCTCCACCGCATGCGGGACCCGGAACTTGCGGGAGAACGCCTTGGCCCTGCCCAGCTCCCGGGCGGCGACAGCGACTACGGACACGTCCGGCTCCTTGCGGGCGGGCCTGATGAGAGCGTCGCCCGCAGCCCTGGACGCACCGAGGATACCGACCCTCAGTTCAGACATTGTTCCCCTCAGCGACGTGGCGGCCGGTCTTCCCTACGCGACCGGGCGGAGTGACCTGATCATACGTATCGGTCATTGAGGATGATTCGAGGCTGGGTTGAGTCCCGGCCTACTTCCGCGCCGCACGGGCCAACCGTCATTCCAGCGGGGCTTGAACCCGCTACCGGATACTTGCCGGGTCCTTGCCACCTTTGAGAACGGGGGATCCTATGACGCGCGTCCTGGTCACCGGCGGTGCAGGCTTCATCGGGTCGAACTACGTTCGCAGGCTCCTCGCAGGGGCTTACCAACCCGCCGAAGACGTGCGTGTGACCGTTGTGGACAAACTCACCTACGCGGGGAACCCAGCCAACCTGCCGGGCCAGGACCCGCGGCTGACCATGGTGGTCGGCGACATCACCGACCACGCCTTCATGCGTGAGGCAGTCCCGGGTCATGACGTGGTGGTGCATTTCGCCGCTGAATCCCATGTGGACAGGTCGCTGACCGGCTCGGGTGCGTTCATGGTCACCAATGTCGTCGGCACACAGAGCGTGCTGGACGCCGCGCTGCACGCCGGCGTGCGGGTGGTGCACGTGTCAACCGACGAAGTCTACGGCTCCATCAGTGACGGTTCCTGGACCGAGGACTTCCCCCTCCTGCCGAACTCGCCGTATGCGGCGTCCAAGGCAGGCAGTGACCTGGTGGCCCGGGCGTACTGGCGAACGCATGGCCTGGACGTGTGTGTCACCCGCTGTTCCAACAACTACGGTCCGTACCAGCACGTTGAGAAGCTCATCCCGCTGTTCATCACCAACCTGCTCAGTGGGCGAACCGTTCCCCTGTACGGTGACGGCGGCAATGTGAGGGAATGGGTCCACGTGGACGACCACTGCGACGCGGTTGACCTGGTGGTCAAGCACGGTGTGGCCGGCGAGATCTACAACGTCGGTACGGAGACTGGACTGACCAATCGGGAGATGACCGAACGGCTGCTGGAGTTGTGCGGCGCGGACTGGAACAGCGTCCGGTATGTCGAGGATCGCAAGGGTCATGACCTGCGCTACTCGCTGGACGACAGCAAGATCCGCGCCACGCTCGGCTACCGGCCCCGAGTGGACTTTGAGCGCGGTCTTGCCGAGGTCGTGGCGTGGTACCGGGACAACCCGCAGTGGTGGGAGCCACTGCAGCACACCGAGCGGTGAACTGGCCTGCCGGTCGCCGCGGCTCGAACCGGCAGGCTTCCGGGCGCAGGGTGGCAGCCCCGAGCTCTACCTGCGCCCGGCAGATCCGCTTGACGCCCCGGGCACCGTGGTGGTGATCCAACAAACGGAAGCGGGTCACCGTGTCGTCTCGGTCATGTTCCGGTCGGAGAAGACCGAACGAGCGCGATTGCGCCCCGCTCGAACTCCGCTGTGTACCCGCTTACTGATGTTGCTCTTGTTCCCACCCCGGCACTCACATGTCCCAGACTCCAGGGTGTCCAACCGCAGGGTGGGACTTCAAACGGGCTCAGTTCCACGTCGACGAACACCGGCGTCATGCCGTTCTCGAGGACGGGTGAAAACTGACCGCTGAACGGCGGATCAACGGTGACCCACCTCGCGATCTCTTGATCATCCTGATCTTCATTGAGGGTCAGGAGGAGGAGAGGGTGATCTGCGTGGAGGACTGGGCCGAGATTCGCCGGCTGTATCGGGCTGAGGGGCTGTCGGCCCGGGCAGTGGCCCGGCAGCTGGGGATCTCCAGAGGCACCGTGTCGCGGGCCCTGGCCTCGGATCGGCCGCCGGTCTACCAGCGTCCGCTGAAGGGCTCGGCGGTGGATGCGGTCGAGCCTGCGATCCGCGAGTTGCTCAAGGCGACTCCCACGATGCCGGTCACCGTCATCGCCGAGCGGATCGGCTGGCAGCGCGGGATGACGATCCTGCGTGAGCGGGTGCGCGAGCTGCGGCCGGCCTATCTGCCGGTCGATCCGGTCTCGCGGACGGTCTACCAGCCCGGTGAGCTCGCCCAGTGCGACCTGTGGTTCCCGCCGTGGACATCCCGCTCGGCTACGGCCAGTCCGGTCGCCCGCCTGTCCTCGTGATCGTCTCCGGGTATTCACGGGTGATCACCGCCCGGATGCTGCCCTCCCGGCAGACGGGCGACCTGATCGACGGCCACTGGCGCCTGCTGGCTGACGGCTGGGGCGCCGTCCCGAAGATGCTGGTCTGGGACAACGAGGCGGGCGTCGGCAAAGGCAGGCTGACCAGCGAGTTCGCCGCGTTCGCGGGCCTGCTCGCCGTCAAGGTCCACCTCTGCCGGCCCCGCGACCCGGAGGCGAAGGGCCTGGTCGAACGCGCGAACGGCTATCTGGAGACCAGCTTCCTGCCGGGCCGCACCTTCACCGGCCCCGACGACTTCAACAACCAGCTGACCGCGTGGCTGCAGATCGCCAACCGGCGCCAGCACCGGATCATCGGCGCCCGGCCGGTGGACCGCTGGGAGGCCGACCGGGCCGCGATGCTGTCGATCCCGCCCGTCGCCCCGCCGCACTGGTGGCGCTTCCACACCCGCATCGGCCGCGACCACTACATCCGCGTCGACACCAACGACTACTCCGTCCACCCGCGCGCGATCGGACGCACCGTCATGGTCCGCGCCGACAACGAGGAGGTCACCGTCATCGCCGGCAACGACATCGTGGCCGACACACCCGCTGCTGGGCCAGGCACCAGAGCATCACCGACCCCGAGCACGCCACCGCGGCCGAGGTCCTGCGCGGCGAGGTCATCCACCAGCAGGCCGCCCGCGCGGCCACCGCCCATGCCGCCCTGCTGGCGCCCGACAGCCTGGGCATCGACGTCGAGCAACGTGAACTGGGCACTTACGACCGCATGTTCACCCTCATCGAGGGCGGCGCCGGGAAGGAGGACACCTGATGGCCCGCACCGCCTCCACACCCTCCGGCACGGCGAAGGCGGACGGCCAGGCTTCCCGCACGGGCCGGCAGACCGCCGCCGACCTGGCCTTCCTCGCCCGCGCGATGAAGGCCCCCGCCTTGCTGGACGCCGCCGAGCGTCTGGCCGAACGCGCCCAGGCCGAGTCCTGGACCCCACCTCGAGTACCTGGTCGCCTGCCTGCAGCGCGAGGTCTCCGCCCGTGACAGCCACGGCGGCGAGGGCCGCATCCGAGCCGCCCGCTTCCCCGCGATCAAGACCATCGAAGAGCTGGACGTCACCCACCTGCGCGGTCTGACGCGCCAACAACTGTCCCATCTGGGAACATTGGACTTCATAGCCGCCCGGGAGAACGCGATCTTCCTGGGGCCGCCGGGCACCGGCAAGACCCACCTCGCCACCGGACTCGCGGTTCGGGCCTGCCAGGCAGGCCACCGGGTCGCCTTCGCCACCGCCGCCCAGTGGGTCGACCGCCTCGCCGCCGCCCACCAGGCCGGCCGCCTCCAGGACGAACTCGTCAAGCTCGGCCGCTACCCGCTGATCGTGATCGACGAGGTCGGCTACATCCCGTTCGAATCAGAGGCCGCGAACCTGTTCTTCCAGCTGATCTCGAACAGATACGAGAGGGCCAGCGTGATCGTCACCTCGAACAAACCCTTCGGACGCTGGGGAGAGACCTTCGGCGACGAGACCGTCGCTGCCGCCATGATCGACCGACTCGTCCACCACGCCGAGGTCCACTCCCTCAAAGGCGAGTCCTACCGCATGCGCGGCCGCGAACTCGGCCGCACCCGCACCACCGACAACGACTGAACAAGACCACCGACGACGCGAGGGTCAGAACTCAACCGTCCAAAGTGGGTCACGGTTCAACCGCCGCCGACAGCCGTTCTGCAGTACCGGACTGATCGTCACAGGGAAGCTCACGACGACGATCAGCACCTCGTCGCCCGGGCGCAACCGTGCCTACCGAGTTGCGGTGAGGTCAGCGCGGCCGGAGCGAGCAGGATTCTCGCCAGCGAGCCCGAGTTGGCCATGTGCGCCTCGCGCAGCCCGAACGGAACACCTCACCCACGGCGACGCGCATGTTCAGCGCTGCCTCTTCCCGCGCGATCCGGTTCTCCGCGGTGAGCACGGCCCCGGAGGCTCTGATCGGTGTGGCACCGGGGATTAATTCCTGACCGCGCGTGCGCTCCGGACGGTACCCAGCCACCTGATCGAGAAATCCGCGCCCTGGCATCGCTCGGCATGCCTGTCTCCGCTCCGCCGGGCTCGTGGCTACCATGCCTGCCCTGGACCGGGGAATCGTCGAGAAGCGCTTCCCTGCGCCTGGGGCCCGCCGATCAGGACGGTGTCCCAGCGAAGGACGTCACGTATTTGTCGAGTACCGCCCGGAAGTAGTCCGGGCCGAAGTTCATGTCCCTGACGCATGGCGCGAGCGCCCGCAGTTTCTCCACTGACACCGCCTGTGCCCGCAGGGAATCGTTGTAGCGCCGCTCTGCTGTACGCCCGAGCCGCATCTCCAAGTGGTCCACGATCTGTTCCGCCGGTACCGCCACCCCGGACGCCACGTTGACGACCTCCCTGCTCACCCCGGTCGAGAGCAGTTCGTCGATGATCCGCACGACATCGTCGACGTCGATCAGGTCGCGCTGTGCGCCGCGCTGGATCGACACCACGCCCGCGCGAATCTGCGCAGCCAGCGACGGCAGCAGCTGGTGCGGGGGCTGCCGCGGCCCCACCACGTGCGCGAGGCGCAGGATCAGGTAGTCCACGGTGGAGGAGGCGAGTACCGTCTCCAGCGCGAGCTTGTGCCTGCCGTACGGCGTGGCCGGGAAGACCGGCCCGCTCTCCTTTCCCACCCGCCCGGGCACCGAGTACATGCCGGCGGAGGCCGTGGAGAAGAAAACCAGCCGCTCGCCCCTGCTGGCGCACCGGTCCGCCGTGTCGTACAGGACGGCGGCCTCACGCCCGTAGTCGTCGTGTGAGGTATCGCTGGTCGCGGACACACCGGCGGCCAGTACCACGGCCCTCGGATGCGCCGACGCGATCGACTCCAAGTGCCCGGCGAGAAACCCACGCCCGACGATCTGCATGTCCGCACTCCTTCACTCGGATCCCGGATGATCTGGCGTCGGGGTGGTACGGCTGTCGCAACACCAATGGAGCGCCTCGTTGGCACATCCCGCCTTCCCCGTTCGGCGGAAACGGCGACCCACGACCTAGTGACTGGATGCGATCCTGGCCAGTTCCGCCACCACGTCCGCCGGGCTCGGCTGCGCCTCGATCTCGGCGCGCAGCCCGGCAGCGGCCTTCCGGTAGCGGGGATCGCATACCAGCGTGTCGACCGTGTCGCGGATCGTACACACTTTGCTGGTGTCCTCGTCGAGGTGCAGGCCCGCGCCGGTCATGACGAGCTGCTGTGTGTTGTACAGGCCCTCGCGGATCTTGGTCACGCCCAGCTGGGGCACACCGCAGGCCGCCGCCGTCATCAGGGTGCCAGTGCCACCGGTGTGTACAATCGCGTCGGCACAGGCCAACAGCCCGTTCAACGGCACCCAGCCGACGGTTGTCACATTCTTGGGCAGTCCGCGAAGCTGCCGGCGCTGCTCCTCGTTGGTCGCGCCCACCGTGAGCAGGACCTCCACGTCCAGTTCGGCGATGGTGGCCGCGACATCGCGGAAGTGTTCGATGACCTGCGGCCCCAGCTTGCGCTGTTGGCTGGTTCCCCAGGTGACGCAGACACGGGGGCGCTCGCCCGGGCGAGTCAGCCAGTCCGGCACCGCCCCGGAACCGTTGTACGGGATGTATCGCATCGGGATCGGTTGCACCGTCTGCGCCGCCGGCATTCCCATGACCGCCTCGTCCCACCGCATGCTCGCCGGGCGCGGGTCCACCCAGGCCACCGGATCGTATGCGGGTTCAACGCCGAACCTGGTGAACAACTGCTCGTAGCGGGGCCAGGCCTCGCCGCCGATCAGATTCTTGAACTCCGGCCGCAGCCAGCGCGCCATCCCGTAGAGGTGGCCGACGGCTGGGATACCCAACGCGGTTGCGGCCACAAGCCCGCCGAAGGTGACCGGGTCGTAGACGATGACGTCGGGCCGCCAAGCCCTGGCGTACTTGACGAGGTCATCGACCATGTTCTCAGCGAACTCGAGCAACAGGCTGGCGATGTTCTCCATCACCCTGGCCTGCATGACCTCCTCGGGCTCGGCCGCGCTCTGCCGGACCGGCGCGAGCGCGCGCGAGGCGAGGACGGCCTCCAGGTCGATGTCCCGGCCGACGGCAACGCCGGGCAGGCCGGTGCTTTCCACGGCGCCCATCAGACCTGGAGTGCTCACCATCCGCACTTCGTGTCCGGCAGCCAGTGCCGCCCAGGCGAGCGGGACCAACGGGAGCAGGTGTGCGCGTTCGAAGTACGTGACGAACAACAGACGCACAGCTTTCACCTTTCGTAGTCCTGACGCGGCGATGCTCCCAAACACAGTTTGACCCGCGATCCAGAAACGACAGAGTCCGCGCTGGACGGCCGTTCCAGCCGCAGTCGAGCCCGAGTCGCGACACTCTCCGCGCAAGCGTCCCTCACGGCAGGTCGGAGCGTGGCATGCGCGTTTTGTTCACTGTGTCCAACTGGGCAGGCGACTATTTCTGTATGGTCAGTCAGGCCTGGGCACTGCAATCCGCGGGCCACGAGGTCCGCGTGGTGTGCGCGCAGGAGCAGGCAGGTACGGTCAGTCGGGCGGGCCTGACGGCGGTTCCGCTCCTGGCCCCGCTGGACATGAACTCGCTCGCCCGGCTCGGCCTGCTGCTCAAGCAGGACGCCGGGACGCGGATCCTGCCCGGGCTGCCGCTGCCACTGCACCCGATCACCGGGGCGCGGGTCGCATCGCTCAACGAGGTGGACCTGGAACAGTTGCAGATACAGACGTGGATGTCGATGGTCGAGGGGCTCCTCAGCAACAGCGACGCAGTGGTGGACTTCGCGAAGTCCTGGCGGCCGGACATCGTCTGCTACAGCCTGATGAACGAGGACGGTCCGCTGGCGGCGCGCGCGGTCGGGGTCCCCGCTGTGTATTGCCCCCCGGGATTCTTCGGGGTCAACGAGACCGGTCACCTCTACCTCGGCGTGCCCGACCCCGCCCAGGTGTTCGCCCGACACGGCCTCGACCCCTGGGATCGCTCCCAGGTCCAGCACATCATCGATCCGACCCCGGTGGCGGCGCTTCCCGACCATGGCAGCGCCGTGTATCACGCCAGCCGGTACGTGCCGTACAACGGTGTGGGCACGCTGCCGGAGTGGGAGTGGGCGCAGGAGGGCCGATCAGACCGCAAGCGCGTGTGCATCATCTGGGGCCGCTCGGCGATCGGGTTGTTCGGCAAGGAGCCGGAAGCTCTGTCGCACGCGGTGAATGCGTCCGTCGAGCTCGGCGCCGATGTCGTGCTGGTGGTGCCAAAGGAGCAGGCCGGACACCTGGGGCCGCTGCCGGAGAACGTGCGGGTGGTTCAGGACTTCCCTATCCATCTGCTGATCCGTTCCAGCGACGCGGTGGTGCACCACAGCAGCGGCAATACGCTGATGAACGCTCTCGCTCTTGGTGTACCGCAGGTGGCGCTGGGGCTGTCGGACGACGCGATCGAAGTGGGCCGGCGATGCGACCGCACCGGCGCCTCCAGCACACTGCCGGGATTCCTGGCCGGGTACGAGGAGATCCGGTCAGCGATCGCCCGGGCCATCGACGATCCCAGCCAGCGGCACGCTGCCGAGGCTGTCCGCGTCGAATTGGAGGCTCGGCCCGACCCACTGCGGCTGGTGCGCACCTTGGAGGAAATCGCGGGCAACGGCTGAGGTGTTGATGGCGGAGAACGCCTGCCTCTGGAGGGCGTCGGCGAGGCGGTCGTTGCGGGCCTGGACGGTGTGGACCTTGCCGGAGGCGCGGGTGTCGGGGCTGGTACCGGCGTAGTCCTTGCGGGCCTTGGCTCATCCAGCGCGATCAGCACTCTCGCGTACGTGGTGGCCGCCGCGGCGTAGGCGGCGGCCACCAGGGTCGGACACCGAGTCGGGGTCGCCAGCGAGGGCCTGCAGCTTCGTGATGCGCTCCACTCCCCTGGCAGTCGCGCTGGCACGAGTTGCAGGCCCGTCTTGTCCTGCAACTCGACATCGTGGTGGTCTTCGGCTGAGTCGTCGCCGATGAACAGCACCCGCACCCACCTCTTCGATCTCGTACGATCAGCGCGTGCAGCCTGCGGAAGGCACGGCTCACACCCTCACTGACCCAGTGCACGCCCAACCACCTGGCCGGCACGGCGCCCCATCAGCAGTCAGGCCGCTCGGCCGACCCACAGGGGCACGGTCTGACCACAGAACTTGTGAGGGTTCCGGGGCGGTGAGCGCTCACCGCTGGCGGCTACGGGCCGTAGTCTCTCCTACGGCCCGCTGAGGCCATGAGGGGTCTCCAGCACAACGGATCGAGCCCAGAGTTCGCCGCAGTACCCCTGCGGCACTCGGCTGCATCCGGTCACGGCGCTGGTGCCCTCCGAGTGGCCGGCTCTCCCGCTCGTCCATGACCGCCAGTGACTCTCACGCCTCGAACCGGCGCACCCGCAGGCGCATGCCATCGAGGATCAGGGTGAGACCATGGGTGAACATCGCGTCGAAGTCCTTGGTGCCGGTCAGGGCACGCGCCGAGAGTGGGAACGTATCGGGCTCCTGCATGGTCGTGACGGCCCCCTTCTGCCCCATCGCCTGCTGTTCCTCCAGGGTCGAGCCGAGCACGAAGTTGGTCAGGGCACCGAGACCGCGCATGGCGTCGTCGAGGCTGAAGCCGTCGCGCTGCAGCATGTGCAGCAAGCCCTCCACCGCTTGCCACTGGTCGTCGGTCTGGCTGCTGCGTACCGCCAGCAGTGCGCCATCGCGCCGCGACAGCATGCCCGAGCGCTGGCTGCGCGCCACCCAGGTCAGCCACACGTCCCAGGGCTCGCTGGGCTTGGGTACGTCATCCTGCCAGGCGGCGGCCATCATGGCCGCCGCCATCTCGTCGATGAGCTCCTGCTTGCTCTTGACGTACCAGTACAGGGTTGCCGCCTTTACTTCGAGCTTCGTGGCCAGCCCGCGCAGGGACAACCTCTCCAGGCCGACCTCATCCAGTAGTTGAAGTGCTGCCTGCACGATGTCCGTGCGACTCAGCGCCACGACGTCTCCACTCCTCGGCGACTTGACAGTCTAACAGTGTTAATGATTTCCTCGAACACTGTCAGACGAAATGCCTGTCACTGTTCGATAGCCCTGCTACCACCTTGGCGCCCCACCCGGCGCCAAGTGGAACCCGGATGGGAGATGAAGTGGATGGCTGACGCCCCGACCGGTGCTGCGCCAGAAACGGGACACCCGCGACTGCGCTTAGTAATGGGCTCACTCGTGCTTGCCTCACTGCTTGCGGCGATGGACATGATGGTCGTCAACGTGGCGATGTACTCGATCATCAAGGAACTTGATCCGCGAAACGGCGTTGACGACAGCCGGTGGGTCCTGACCGTGTACACGCTCGCCCTTGGCATCACCACCCCGCTGTACGGCAAGCTCGCCGACCGCATCGGTGGCAAGCAGATCATGCTGGTCGCGTTGGCGATCTTCGCCGGCGGCTCGCTGTTGTGCGGTGCCGCCACCTCCATGCCGGCACTCATCGCCTTCCGCGGTCTGCAAGGGCTCGGGGCAGGCGGGCTGATGAGCGTGGCGATGGTGATGGTCGGTCAGCTGGCTCCGCCCCAGGACCGCGCTAAGTACGGCGGCTACGTCGGTGGGGTCACTCTGATCGGCATCATTGCCGGGCCGGTGGTGGGTGGATTCTTCGCCGACGCGCATGTCATTTTTGGCATGACCGTCACCTGGCGCGGCGCGTTCTTGATCAACGTGCCGCTGACGCTGATCGTGGCGGCCGCCGTGGTGCTCGCACCCAAGGTGGGGGTCGAGAGGCGGGGCGGTCGCGTCGACTACGCCGGGGCCGTCCTGATGGCCCTCGCAGTGAGCGCCCTCCTGCTCGCGATCGGCCACACACTGCCCTACGCCTGGGCCTCACCGTGGATCCTTGGCGCGGTAGGTGTGCTTCTGCTGCTGGCCTTCCTCCTGCAAGAGCGCAGGGCCAGCGATCCGATCCTGCCGCTGAGCCTGTTTGGCAACCGCACCTTCCGGACTGCCGTGGTGCTGGCGGTGCTGACCGGGTTCGCCCTGCTCGGCATGGCGTTCTACATGGCGCTGTACATGCGGATCGTGCGGAAGCTCGGCGCGCTCGACACCTGCATGCACCTGATGCCGATGATCATCGGCATGCTGCTCGGGCTGCTGCTCAGCGGCAGCCTCATCTCGAAGTTCAACCGGTACCGGCCTTTCCCGATCATCGGGAGCGTGGCCGCCGCCGCGGCGACAGCGCTCTGCGCCACCGCGAGCTCCACTACCTCGTTCTGGCTGATCGGCGTCTACCTAGCGGTGTTCGGCCTCGGCATCGGCCAGCTCAACCAGGTACCAACCGCAGCCGTACAGAACACCGTCGACTTCAGCGACCTTGGCACTGCGTCCACGGCAGCGGCGTTCATGCGGATGATCGGCCAGTCCCTCGGTCCCGCGGTGTTCGGCGCGGTGCTGGCCCACCGCTTCCTGGCCGAGTTGCCCGAGTCGCTGGCCAGGCGCACCTCGTCGCAGGACGGGTCGATCAGCGTGGCAGGCTTGCAGTTGCTCCCGCCACAGCAACAGCAGCAGGTCATGGGGGCCTTCCTCGACGGACTGCACGCTGTGTTCCTGCTCGGTGCGGGGACCATCGCGTTGGCCTTCCTGATCAGCTTGTTCTTCTTCAAGGAGCCTGAGGTGATCAAGGAGCAGGTAGGCGCCGACCATGGCACCCCCGCGCCGGTCGCCTGATCCCCTTGCCCCCGTTTGCGAACCGCATGGCAGGGCCGCCCGCCACTGGACCTTGTGCCTGGCACTTCAGCCGGCCTTGTCTCGTGTCAGCGGCTTTGCAGGGCGAGGTTGGAGCAAGTGCCGCCAGGTGCGCGGGACGGCCGATCCAGGGTTGTCCCGCGCACCTCTGCCCGTGTGCGCCGTGGTGGCGGGACCAGCTCACTGCGTAGTCGCGGTCTGCCGTTGCGGGGGCCTCGTCGCCGGCTCTCGCATGCTTCCCGTGCCCCGGGGGCCGGGGACTCCAATTCTCCTGGACGGGTTCGAGGATCCTCCTCAGAGGCTGCCGCAACAATCCGTCCTCGCCTCTTAGAAGCCCATTGTCCTTACGAGAGTGATGTGTGTGTTTTTGCTGGTCAGGTGGGATGTTGCTGTCTCTACGGCAAAGGTGAAAGGTTGTGTCGTTTCGTCGGTGGAGGTGCTGGGATGCCGTCGATGATGGGGTTGTTGGAAGAGCGTGAGCGCGCCGCGCGGCAACGGGTGGAGGCTCTCCAAGCCGAGTTGATAGAAGCGGAGGCCGTCTGTGAGCGGCTCGTGATCGCTCGGGAGGTGGTCGGCCGGGTCCTGGCGGAACCTCACGCGGGCGATGTGCCGCCAGCGGCTGCGGCCTGCGTCAGCAAGCAGCCGGTACAGGTCGCCGCTGCGGTGCCCGGTTCGGTGGTGCCGGTGTGGCACGAGGGGCTCGATGTTGGGGTACTGGCGCTGGACTACCGGCGGATCATGGACATCCTGGCCGGTGGAAGCGGGCCAGGAGGACAGGCGATGAACTGCCGTCAGCTCGCCGTTGCGCTCGGCCTGGAGGCGGTCCCCGCGAAGGTCGAGGGGGTGCGGTCGAAAGCGAAGCGTCTGGCCGTACGAGGTTGGCTGGCCGAGGAGAGGCCAGGGGTGTTCACCCTCCTTCCCGGGCGGGTCCACGACTCCTGACCGTACCGGGTTCTCAGGTCGGAGAGCCTGTCGATGACGCTCGCCGGTTTACCCCTGGCCGTGAGGGTCGAACCGGCGAGCGTCTGAGGAGCGGCCTGCGAGTTGACGGTCAGCAGGGCCTCAGGCGGGCTGGCTCCCGTCGGCGGTTCCCGGTCCTTGCCGACGGCGCACGAGCAGCGCGAGCGTGGGTCCGCCGACAGGGCGGCTGCGTCGCAGCACACCTGGCGGGCGATCACCTCCGTGCGCTGCGGCCAGCAGGCAGGCACGTGGCCGGCGTGCGACCTGCGCGTCCGGGTAGTCGACCGCGTCGGTCCTGTCGCCCTCGTGGACCTGGGCGACGGCCCGCCGCAGCGGTTGGCTCCGCGGTACGCCGAGTCTGAACAGCGCCTGGCTGGTGGCGATCTTCTCGGCGACCTTGTCGGCCTCGTGGCCCGAGTTGTCCTGGAGCAGGATCTGCCCGTTCGCTCCGGCGGCAGGCACGCGGGTGCGTGCGCCGACCTCGAAGGCCGGCCGCGACCGTGACAGGGTCCTGGAACGCCGGCGGCAGCAAGGGCCGCTGACCGCAGGCTTTCCAGATCCCCGCCGGAGCCGCTCAGCGGATGGACACGCTCTGGTCCACCCTGATGGAGCGGTTCCCGTACGCCACGTAGTCGAGTACCTTGTGGTACAGGGGTGTGTGTTTGACGACCCAGGCCAGCTTCGGTCGGATTCTGGTGGCCGCGAACCCGGTCGACAGCATTGCCTTGGACTGCATCGCCTGCATCCGCAGCACCTTCGCCACGTCCGGCGTGCGCAGATGTTCGAACGATGACAACCGCTGTACGCCGAAGTCGCTCTGCCGCAAGGCTTCCACGAGGATCGGATGTACCAGGACAGCGTCTTGGATGGCAAGGTTGATGCCCTGGGCCCCGATTGGACTGTGTGTGTGAGCCGCGTCGCCAACGAGCACGAGGCCGTCCAACGCCCACCGCTCGGCCCGGCCCCCGAACACATCGAGCAGACGCACGTCCTTCAGCGACGTGACCTGCTCCGTGATGAGGTCGGCGTACGGAGGCAGCGCCCTCACCAGCTCCGCCCTGATGTGGCCGATCCCCCGCGCGGCCAGCTCGCGGTATCCACCGTGCGGCAACGTCCAGCCGACTTGAAGTTTGTCCGGCCATGACCGGTACACCAGCGCGGGGTTGGCGCCCGCCCGGAAGACCCGTACCGAGGTGGCTGCTCCGTCCACGCCTGACAGCTTGAACCACAGGACGTCCGAGTCGAACGACTCCTGCCGACCCGCGTCGATCCCGGCCAGCCGACGCACCTTCGAGAACTGGCCGTCCGCGCCGACCACGACCTTCGCCCGTACCGTGTGCTCGCCGGCGGTGACTCCGGTGACCGAGTCACCGTCGTGGAGCAGACCGTCCACACGCACCCCCTCATGGTACGAGAACCCCTCGTACTCGCCGCAGAGGCGCAGCAGCTCGTCGAGCACGTGTGCCTGCGGGACGCTGAGCAGGTGGTTGTAGGGGCCCGGCAGGGCACGGTAGTCGATGTCCAGCAGGACACGACCCTGCTCCACCACCTGGAAGCCCGTGTGTTCGTGGTAGCCCTGCGCTCGCGCACCGGCCAGCACGCCGAGCTCGTCGAGGATGGCCAGCGCTCCCGGCTGCAGGATCTCACCGCGGAACGGCCGCTGCCGGGCGCTGGACTTCTCCAGCACCGCGACACGCACGCCGGACCGAGCCAGCAGCATGGCCAGTACGAGCCCGGCGGGCCCCGCCCCGACCACGCACACGTCGGTGTCCATCTGGTGTTCCACGGTTCAGCCCGCGTGCCCGGACAGCAGGTGTTCGGCCTGCTCGGCAACCCGCAGCGCAGCCTCGGGCTGTCCGCTCTCCACGGCACGCGCGGCCTCGGCGTCGGTCCACCAGGTGATGAACGTGTAAGTGCCCGGGTTGGGCAGCGACTTGCTCAGCTCGGCTCGCTGGAACCCGGCCACGCCAAGCAGCGAGGCCGAGTGGTCGGCCAGCTTCTGCTCGAAGGCCACGGCATCGCCGTACGTGGTCAATGTCTCGACGACGACAGCAGGCCCCGCGGGTACGTCCTGGCCGACGGTGAACACCTGGGCCGAAGGATTGATGCTCACGTCCACCAGCTCGTGGAACTCCTTGGCATGCTGCTGGAACACCTCGCTGGCCACTACCTGCTGGAAGGCTTGCGCCGACCGCCATCGACCGATGTTGATGTAGGTGCCGTCCTTGCTGGTGACACGCACAGCCTGGTGCGAATGGAAGCCGTCCTGCCCACGCATCCACTGGACGTGCTGCGCGAAGTGGGACTCAAAAGCATCGGCGTCACCGTCCTGCTTGCAGGTGAACGCGTTGATCACGGTGAAAAGACGTGCCTCACTCATGGGGGTTCCCTTCTCAGCGGTCCGATCGGTAAGAACAGCACGGATCGCATGCCGCTGGATTTTGCCGTTGGGCGAACGAGGAATCTCCGGCACGGCGACGACATCGCGGACCTGCTGGTAGTACGGGAGCCGATCGTTGACATCGGCGGTAATCGAAGCGACGTCGTCCGTCTCCTCGGTGACCAGCACCGCACCGACCACCGCGCCGCTGAACTCGTCGGGTAGGTCGACCACGGCCGCGTCGGTAACCTTCGGGTGGGCGAGCAGAGCCTGTTCGACCTCAGCGGGTGAAACGAGGAAGTTGTCGCACTTGAAGACATCCTTGAGTCGATCGACGAGAAACAACCGTCCGTCCTGGTCCACCCGTCCGACATCGCCGGTGCTGAACCAGCCGTCAGTCCCGATGCCGGTGTCAGCAGGGCTGCGCAAGTACCCCTTCATCAGCTGAGGCCCGCGCACCTGCACCTCACCGGTCTGTCCAGCGACCAGTACCGCACGCGTCTCCACATCCACCACACGGCACTCGGTACCCCGGACCGGCTTCCCGACCGAACCGGGCGTGGGACTGTCGGGGTCGTCGCAGTGGGTGAGCGGCGATGTCTCTGCCAGTCCGTATCCCTGGAACACCCGTGCCCCGAAGTGCTCGCTGAGCGCCCGCGCGGCGGCCGGCGCCAGCGCAGAACCCCCAGAAGCGATCCAACGGACCGTCGGCATGGCCAACCCGCCCAGTTCCGTCGTCATCCGGGCCAGGCGAACCGGCAGGCTGTAGAAGTGGCTGGCCCGATACCGGTTCGCCAGTGCCACGGCGTCGCCGGGATCCGACGAAGCGCACAGCACGTGTGTCGCCCCGGTCAGAACCGTCGAGTTCAAGTGCATCGGATGGAACGTAGGCAAATGATTGACCGTGACGGAGGAGCTCGTCAGCAACTGAGCCTGCGCCACCTGCGCGGCATTCGTCACGACATTCCCGTGGCTGAGCAGAACTGCCTTGGGCGTCCCGGTCGTTCCGCTGGTGAAGTGAACACAGGCCACGTCGTCCGTCCCCACGGGCGCGTGACTCACGGTCCCGGACGCGCCCGCGAGGAACGTCGTCAGGTCGCCCTCCTCGCCAATGACCACTACTCTCCGCAACGCCGGCAGCCGGTGGCGGACCGCGGCCAGTCTCGCCGCCAGCCCGGCGTCGAGGAAAGCGATCCGAGCCGCACTCAGGCCAAGAACGAAGGCCAGCCCTTCCTCACGCAGGTAAGGATTGACCACGGTGACCGTCTGCCCTGCCCGAGCGACCCCGTAGTAGGCGACGGCGAAGTCGGGGTGCAAGGTCGCCGCCACGGCCACGTTATTGTGCAGTCCTTCCAGATCACCAGCCAGCGCGCTCGCCAGAGTGGACACACGCCGGTCCAGGGTCGCGAAGTCGAGCTCTTCGGAGCCGGCTACCAGAGCGATCCGCTCGGCATGCGCTTTGGCCGCAGCGGCGAGCAGATCCCCCACCCGTGCGCGCCCCTCGTCTGCAGCACCGCCGACTGCCTTCGCATGTGTCATATCAGGCACTATCCGGCGCCCGGATCGAGCCCCGGTCGAGCGGGCGCACCGTTGTGGGACGCCCCGGGCTACCAGCCGGTGAACGATGTCGGAAAGCCGTGTGCGGGAGGACTGCCGGCACGGTTCGAGATGGCGTCCGATCGCGTGATGCAGCCGATCGCAGTGGCCCTGTCCCAGCCCCCAGCATGACCTGCCCCGCTGCTGGAGTCACGACGTTCATCGGACAGGCTCGAACTCGTCCGTGGTGTCGCCGAGCAGATGCTCCAGAAGCTGATCGAGGCCACGGACCGGACCGGCGCAAAGTGCAACGAGCGCACCGTCAGCCGTAGCGCGTTTCGCAACGGCCACCGGGACCAGACACTGACCATCCAGGCCGGCGACCTGGACCCGGCTGGCCCCAAACGACGGCCGGGGAGCAGACCACCACTCAGGTCTGGTCAAAGCGATCCGGAGGGGCCACCTACCAGCGCTGTCGCGTTCACTTCCTGCGCCACGTCTTCGACATGATCAGAAAGGAGGCGGCGGGGAAGGTCGCCGCGACGATCCGCACACTCCTCGCCCAGTCGGCCGGCGACGTGATCCGAACCCAGCTCGACACCGTCACCGACATACTCGGCACGCAGTTCGGAAAGGTGAAGACGATGCCGCTCGAACGGATCAACCGCTATGTCAAACGTCCCACCGACGTCATCCAGGTCCTCCCGAACGACGACCCGCACCCGCGACTGGTCATGCTGTGCTCTTCGAGCTCCACGACGAGTGGATCGCCCGCCCTCGGGCCGGATCCACCCCACTAAGCTCCCCTAAACCGCCCCCGCACTACCCAACGACCTCAACACGCCCACCGACTGATCGGTTGCACCACGAAACCGGACACGAACCGCTTGGAAGCGCCGGAGACTGGAAACGGAGCGTTAACAGTATCCATCGCGCCATTCCCCGCCCCTACTTAGCCATCCGGGGGAGGCCGTCCAGCCCAGCAGCCCTCATCTACCCTGAGGTTGACAGCCCCTCAAAGCTGGCGTTCACGAAGTCCCGAGGTAACGCGTGATCTCATTCCAGGCTTGAAGTTCGTGTGGCGGCATTCCTGAGTGCATCGCGAGCTGCTCCGGATGCCCCGGGCCCGGCAGTCCATCGGATGTGAGTACAGCCTCGTGGGTATCACCATTTGGTGGTGGTGGCGCTGCGTACCAGAGACTGCCAGCTGCCCAGAGCCCTTCGAGCAGTCGCTGCAAGCAGCTGTGCCAGGGATATCGGACCATCCACGACGGGAACCCTGCCAAACCCCACTCCCCTTAGCAGACTGATGTTACCCACAGCATCACTCGAATCACTTGAGGGGTGGTCGAGCTTGGTCGCACCTGCTGCGCAGGCCAGGCGCCCCGCGAGCCGTTGAATCTGCTGACCGCACGTGAATAGCTTCCTGAAGATCCGTCAGCCCCTTTAGCCTGACCAGCATCTCCGGCGCACCGGGGGAAGCTCAGGCCGATGTCGGTGGGGAGCGGGCACAGCTTCGGCACCGCCGCCCACGCGAGGCCGCGCACGCCTCACCCGTGATTGGCTGCACCACACAGCGGGACGCCATCCGGCGGATGGTGGTTGTTGTCCGCGGACAACAACCACCATCCGCCGTGGCTTGACAGCTCCTCAGGGAGCGAATCTCGCAAATGGCGCAGAAGAGACACGGTGTCACGCGCTGATGGACTTGAAACCACCTTGGTGGTTAGTAAACTCCCCTTATGTCTGCCCCCAGCGCCCCGGAAGACCGGGACAAGGTAGTTACTAAAATCCCCCCTCAGCTGCGCCGCGAGCTGAAGATCCGCGCGGCCACTGTCGGAGTCGACATCCAGGACGCCGTGACCGAGGGCATCAAGGCGTGGCAGAGTGCCGCCAAGCCCCTCGCCCCGATCGACACCACCGGCAGCGAGTCGTTCTCCACCTACGTACCGACTAGCCTGCTGGCCGCCTTCCGAGGTGACTGCTCCTCGCTGAAGATCCCCTACAACCAGGGCGTCGCCCAGGCCATCAGCCTGTGGCTGGATGCCCACCCGCTCCCCCAGCGTCACCGCCGGCCCACCGGCGCGCGCCGCGTTGCCCTCGGCAACCAGAAGGGCGGCGTCGGCAAGACCGCTATCACCGCCGGCGTCGGTCAGGCCCTCGCCGAGCAGGGTTTTCGCGTCTGCATGATCGACTTCGACCCGCAGGGTCACCTCACCAAGCAGCTCGGCCACCAACACCTCGCCCTCAAGGGCGACAGTCTCCTGAAGCACATGGTCGGCGAGAGCCAGGGCGAACTCCCGGACCTCCTCCTGCCCATCGACGGCCAGGCCTTCGGCGGGCGGCTGTTCCTTCTGCCTGCCTGCACCGACGGCTTCCTTCTCGACGCCAAGCTGGTCACCTCCCGCGAGGTCCGCGTCAAGGAGACCGCACTCGAAAAGGCCCTGGCCCCCCTCGACGCGGACTTCGACATCGTCCTGGTCGACTGCCCGCCCTCCCTGGGCTACGCCATGGACAACGCGCTCTACTACGTGCGCACCCGCCAGGGCGAGGAACCCGGCGCCTCGGGCATCCTCATCCCCGTCCAGGCCGAGGACTCCTCCGCAGACGCCTATGAGCTCCTTCGCGAGCAGATCGACGCCCTCAGCGACGACCTCGACGTCGCCATCAGCGACCTGGGCTTCATCGTGAACCTCTACGACGCCCGCAAGGGCTACGTCGTCACCTCCTCCCTGGAGGGCTGGGAGTCGATCGGAAGCCCCAGCGTCATCGCTGTGGTCAACGAGCTCAAGGACCAGCGCGAAGCCGTCCGTCAGAAGACGCCCCTACTCGTCTACGCCCCCGAAGGCGAGCAGGCCGAGACAATGCGCAAGATCGCTAGGAGGATCGCCTCATGAGCCGGGTCGCAGACCGCGTCGGCAGCGGCTCCTTCGGGAGCATCGCCCGCGCCCCCCGCAGCGAACGCGGACGCGCCAAGGCAGTGGCCGAGGGCAGCATCCCCGAGTACGAACTACAGCGCCTGCAGCTGGACCATGTCGCGCCCTGCCCGATGAACCCGCGCCGCAATTACGGCACGGAGGATCAACTCGCCGAGCTGGGCAACAGCCTGGCCAAGAGGCAGACCACGGCCTGTGTTGCCGTCACCCGCGAGGCATACCTCAAGCTCTGGCCCACACACGAAGGCATCCTGAAGCCCGCCGGCGCCGAGCACGTCCTCCTCAACGGAGAACGGCGCTATCGCTCCGCCCAGCACGTCGGCCTCGACGCCCTGGACTTCGTCGTCCGCGACGACCTCACCACCAGCTGCGCCGACTTCCTCGACTACCTCATGATCGAGAACGAGGAACGTGAGGACTTCGACGTCATCGAGCGCGCTCGCGGCATCAAGCAACTCCTCGACGCCTGCGACGGCAACGCGGCCGAGGTCGGCCGTCGCCGGGGTAAGGACCGCTCCTGGGTCGGCAACCAAGTCGCACTGCTCACCCTGCCCTGGTCCGTTCAGGAGGCAGTCGCCTCAGGAGAACTCGCCGAACGCTATGGCCGGCGCCTGGCGCGTGCCCTCAAGGAACAGCCCGGCCACGACGCCGAGTCTCTCCTGGAACTGGCTGAACAGCTCAAGGCCGAGGAGCGCGCCCGCCGCGAGGAGGACCGGGCGCTGAGGGCACTCGCCAAGTCGGGGATGTTGTCCGCGGACAACATCCAGCCCGCGCCCCAGGCCAAGCCCTTGCCCGAGGCCGGGCAGGCTGGGCAACTGGCGATCGAAAGCGCTGCTCTCCCCCAGGCACGCACGGAAACAGCCCCCGTTGCCGCTACAGCAACCTCCAAGAAGGGCATCACTCCCGCGCTGGCCCCACCGGTAGTGTCCGCAGACAACACCGGAGACGCGCTGGCGTCGCCTCTGCCGAGTGCGGGCGAGGGCGCCAGCCGTGCTGTGTTGTCCGCGGACAACACAGCCGAGGACTCCGGCGCGGGCCAGGTCGCAGCTAACCCTGCTGAGACCAGCGAAGCACGAACCCGCGTCCGGCAACTGGGTCAGACCCCTGAAGAACAGGCAGCGACCATCCGAGAGGGCTGCTCCCCCGAGGAGCTCGAGGCGCTGCTCGAAGCGCTGATGAGTTAGCCACTCGTCCCATGGGGCCCTGGACACTCGTCTGGGGCCCCACGCGTCTCTCGATCGGGTTGTTGTCCGCGGACAACAACATGCCGCCTGAGCTGAAGCCCGAGGCTCGCACGGAGTACCTCGGGCAGATGGCGACCGAAAGTGCCTCAGTCCCCCAGGCACGCACGGAAACAGCCCTCGTTGTCGCCGCGCTGTGGGCATCCCTTGAGGAACGCTGGCTCCGGGCCGGCGGCAGTGTTGTCCGCGGACAACATCCAGCCCGAGGCTGAGGGACGAGCCGAGAGCGAGGTCCAGCCCAGCCGAGGCCACAGAGCTGTCCGGGCAGAGTGCTATTGAGAGCGCCGCACTCCCCCGGGCGCACACGGAAACCGCCCCTGTCGCTGCAGCACGTCCTGGGAAGAGCACCAGCGCAGCATCGCAGGTGTTGTCCGCGGACAACACAGCCGAGGACTTCGGCGAAGGGCTGGTCGCGGCCGGCCTCGATTGCAACGAAGCGAGGAACCGTGTCCTGCAGCTGGGCGGGACCGCTGCGGAACAGGCGATGTGAGAAGACTGCTCCCCCAAGGAACTCGAGACGCTGCTCGAGGCACTGGCGAGTTGGGCCAGTGGTCGTACCAGCGCTCCGGACACAGCTCGGAGCCCCGTCTGTTTCCCGCCCGGGATGTTGTCCGCGGACAACATCCGCGCCCGAGGTCGAACCTGAGGAGCCACTCGAATGGGCCGGCAACGGGAGTGCCAAACCGACCCCGAAGGCATGTGACCGGACTCCAGCCCTGGTGCACGGCACGCGAGGCGACAAGTCGGCCTTGAGCGGAGGATCTTCGCCCCGACTGCCGGAGCTTGGCCTGGTAGCGCCCGCAGTGACCGGGACGCTGCTGCGGCGCCGGGGCTCGGTGCCCAGGAGCTGTTCGCCGGTATCCCCGTCGCCCTAGCCGACGGACCCACCTGGTCCCGTTGATGGCCACACGCGGTGCCGAATCGTGATGCCGGCCAGCACCAGGGTGAGCCCGGGCTGTCAGGTCACGGTAAGGAGTGGGCGGGCAGGGTCGGACCGGTGGGAGTGGCGTCGGCGCCCAGGACTCCGGGCTTCGTGGTCGTGGCTGATGACGGCCTTGGTGGTACCGTCCCGGTCTCGTAGACGGGCAGGCCGTCCATGATGTCCGCCGTCCGGTGCACGACCACGGTGCGCGGCGGGGTGTGTGTGCCGATCAGTGAGAACAGGCTGATTGCGTATCGCTGAACATGGTCCACAGCTGCTGTCCTCGCCCCGGCCCGGTGTCTGCCGCCGCTGGACCCGCCTCGCCCGCTGGCCCGGCGATCAGGCTAGGGCCGTCGGCGAGCACCCGGATCCCATTGAAGACCGTGGTTCTTGCGGGAGGGACTTCGGGGCGCAGGCAGCTTCTTCGGCGGCCGGTGCGCGCTGCTCAGCGCCCCAAGGGTGATCGGTGAGATGGCGGCGCCGGGCGTCGAACTTGGCCAGGCAGGCATCAATGGAGGTCATGGCCTTACCGGTCTCCGTCTTACGCGCGGGTCCGGATCTGTGTGCGGAGGTCTTCGTCGATGGTGTGCCAAAGCTCGGCGGTGGGGGCAGGGTCGGGCGCGCCGTTGGTTTCTGTCATGGCGGAGCCCGGTCGGTGTGGCGGGCGAGGTCGTCCAAGCGGGCGGCGAGGTCGCCGTGGCCAGTGCCGAGGTGGAGCGCGTCGTGGCCATGGGGGGCGATGAGGTCGGCGGCGTCCGCTGCCGTGAGGGCGGCGTGCACTGAGTTCTGCGCTGGGCGAGGCGTCGGGGGCCAGGTCGGTGAGCGCGGAGAACTGGGTTGCCAGGACGCGCAGGTCGGCGGAGCGAGTGCGGGCCCAGGCGGTGAGGGTGCGGTCGGCGGCACGGCGGCCGCGCACGACCTTGAGCCGCTCAGTTCCGACCGGAGCCGGACTGGTCCCGACCGCGGTGGCGCCCGCGCGTAGCTGCTCTGCCGCCAGTCATCGACGACGTCCTGGCCCAGGCAGGTGGGCTGGTAGGCCGTCAGATCGATGCCAGTCTCCTCTTGCACCCCCCGGCGCCTCCCTCGCCGACAGACGTCTCCTCTGTTCTGTGCTCTCGCCGTGGTGTCAAGTGGGCCCCGGGGTGGCCCCTCCGCAGGGGCTTGCGCAGCGGGGGTACAGACCGTTCCAGCCAGGTGGCGACGACGGATCGGTGAAGGCGGTGACTGTTCGCCTCACCGGACGTCAAAAACCAGCACCACATGGTCCTCGCATCGCCACCTGCAGGTGTATGGATTGCTTGGGAAAACTCCTACCTGTTGAGGGGGCAATCCGTGAGGTGGCTGATGTCGCTTGACGAGGAAGGAGTTCATGTCGATCACAGTGAGGGTTAGCCACCGGAGCGGTTGAGGCCAGGTGTTACGTCCTCCTGAGTGGTGGGCTGGTGTGACACCCGCTCAGGAACCCAGGTCACGCACCCGCGCCTTTACTACAGAAGGGGACATGTCCCCTGACCTGCGGTTATGCCCTCGTTAACGGCTGAAAAATCAGACGCTAAGGCCAGAAAACCAGACGTTACGTCAGGGACTAGTGAGCGGCCCCAATGGAGGACGCGATGCTGGATACCCGAGTTGTTCTGGGGTCGTCCTGTAGATTCATGGCTAGTAGGTCTGGTTTTCTGGAGCTAACGTCTGGAAAACCAGCTGCTAGGGACCCGGTGGCAGACCGGCCGTAGCCCGGATGCCGGACAGCGACCAGGACGATGAGGAGCAGGGATGGCGCGCAGGGGCAACATCGCCCTGGTGGATATGGACACGGGAGTGGTGCTGCCTGCGCCCAAGGCGAGGACCCCGCACTCCATGGACGGGTCCTACACCCTCAACGCCTACACTGACGACGCGCCGCTGTACTCGCTGGCGCTGTCCGGGGCGGAGTGGGCGACCATCGATTGGGTGCGCTCCAACGGCGGCGCCGGCGCCGCCGTCAAGGTGACCGCCGGGGCCGCGGCGTCAGCCATCCACGTCACCGAGACCACGGCGAAGACGGCGCTCGCCCGCTTGGTGAAGCTCAACATCCTGCTGAAGACCTCGCCTCGGAGCTCCACCTACCAGCTGAACCCGCGCCGCTTCTGGGAGGGCAGCGGCGAGGCTCAGGTCCAGGCGTGCCGCAGGTTGGACCCGCCGGCCATCACTCCGGACAAGAAGGCCATCGACGCGGCGAAGAAGGCAGCAGAGAAGGCCGCGGCTAAGACGCCCGGTCCACGCCGTGTTGCCAGCCGTACCACGACCGGAGGGACGAGCCGATGAATGCCGCCACACACGGATACGACCGAGGATCCTTCGACCCGGAGACCCTCGGAATGCCGCCGGTCTACACCCTGAACCTGAGCGCTGCCCAGCGCAGCGTCCTGGAGTGGCTGACTGCCCAGGGTGCGGTGTTCGAACTGATCACCGCCGATGTGGAGGAAATCGCGCACGACTGCGGGACGTCCACCTCGACGGTCTACGACGCCCTCGCCCGTCTGGAGACCCTCCGCCTGGTGGAGAACCCCGACCCGACCCGCTACCGGATCAACCCCCGCTACTTCTTCGCCTCCAACCCGGAGATCCGCCGCCTGGTCGCAGAGGCACTGGAGGCCCCGGAGGTCACGCCTGACGCGCGTGCCGAGGCACCGCGCAAGGTGGGGAACGTGGATGCTAGGCGTCGACGCACCATCAAGGCTGTCCGGGACGAGGAATAGGCGCGGCGCAACCGTCTCCCGTCACGCGGCGCCGCCGGACCGCGTGACGGGAGACGGTTGCGCCCGGGCCGCACACGATGGTTCACCCGGCTGGGGGAAGGTCGGGATCTCCGGAGCTAGCGTCTGGTTTTCCCGCCCTTAGGACGGGCCGGCCCCCTGTTTGGTTGAGGTTCCCCCGAGGTACGGAAGGTTACCGACACGCCCTGATAGGTCGTGATAGGGGGCTTTCTGCCATGGTTGCATCGATGAAATATCCATTCGAGTTGGGCAGCGAGCCGTTGCCGTGTACCGAGCCGCCGACCCGAAGCCGGTAATCCGATAGCTGGCTCGGGGCCTGGGGGTGCACTACGAGGCTCTGTGCAACTGGATCCGCCAGGGCGAGGCCGACCGTGGTGAGCGCGACGATCGGCTGAACGCCACCGAGAAGGAGGAACTGGCGAGGCTGCGTCGGGAGAACCGCCAGCTGCGCGGTGGCTTGTCCTTGATGTGCCGCCCCGCCGGCCCTGGGGTCCCCCGTGGAGTGGCTTGGTAGGAGCGTGCTCTCGGCCCGCTGATCGGCCCGCCCCCGCGGCGGCCCTCTGGCCGGCCCGGATCCCCGCGTCCTCGACGTGGGATTGCTCAACATGCACGTAGATCATGGTGGTGTTGAGCCACTCGTGGCCGAGGATCTCCTGGATAGCCACGACGTCCATGCCGTTCCGATAGAGGTCAGAGGCCGCGAAGTGCCGCAGAACGTGTGGCGTCAACTGGCCTATCTGGTGCGGAAGATGGCGTGCAACCGCCTCGGCGAGCCCCGACCGCAACGCGTCGTCGGTCACCGCCCGACTGGATCCGTCGCCGTACCGGCGCTCAGACGGAAACAGCGGTGCCAAAGGGTCCTCCGCCCTGCCGTCGAACTCCCAGCGAGGGCCGGTGACCCACCACTCCAGCAGGTCCCGAGCCCCGTTGATCAGCGGGACGAGCCGCTCCTTCTTCCCCCGGCCGACGCTTCCCTTGCCCTTGAACAGGATCTTGCCGAACCGTCCGAGGTCCCACCGGACGTCACCGATCCCGCAGCAGGCACAGCTCCGAAATTCGCGGGCCGATCAGGCTGGTCAGACGGGCGGCGGTGTAATTCCGCGCGGCCGGCGCGTACTTTCGCGCGGCCTCCATGTCCTCCCGCCAGCCCGAGAACAGCCTCGCCGCCTCCTCGGCCGAGGGCGGGATCCGAAGGCGAGACGCGGTGCCGCCGCGGGGCCGGTTGACCTCATCGAGTGGCGACTCGACCACCACGCCGGTGGCCGCGTGGATCGTCGCCTTGTGCCTCAGCTCCAGGAACTCGAAGTAGACGGCGAACGCAGCGGCCGGGCGGACCTTCGTGCCCGGTGCCGAGCCGCGGCGATGCCGGCCGAAGTACCGGTCCAGGTCCTGCGGCTGCATCTCCCACAACGGTCGGCCGAACCACTCCCGCAGCCCGAGGACCCCGCCGACGTCCGCACGGATCGTGTCGTCCAACACCCCGGCGGAAGCGCGGGCGAGCACGAACTCCGCCAGCAGATCCTGCTCGAACGCGGCGACTTCTTCAGCGGACTCCAGCCGCAGATCGGGCCGCAGGTCGCGCACTACAGCCAGCGCCATCCGTCCTCCCCTTCAGCTTTCCGGCGGCATCACCATGACAGCTGAGGATACTTCAGAGATCCTGAAGAATCGGCGGCATTCGCCACAGCGGGCGGCATCTCGGCAGACCTGCAGATCAGGCATCCGCCGAGGCCGTCAGGGAGCTTGGCTGGCTCAATGAACCCACGGGTGTCGGCAACGGGTGAAACGAGGACCACGGACGGCGGATCAAAAAGCGGGCCACTCTGCGATCTCTTGATCATTCTGACTTCATGGGTCTGGAGTCAGGAGGAGGAGAGGGTGATCTGCGTGGAGGACTGGGCCGAGATTCGCCGGCTGTATCGGGCTGAGGGGCTGTCGGCCCGGGCAGTGGCCCGGCAGCTGGGGATCTCCAGAGGCACCGTGTCGCGGGCCCTGGCCTCGGATCGGCCGCCGGTCTACCAGCGTCCGCTGAAGGGCTCGGCGGTGGATGCGGTCGAGCCTGCGATCCGCGAGTTGCTCAAGGCGACTCCCACGATGCCGGTCACCGTCATCGCCGAGCGGATCGGCTGGCAGCGCGGGATGACGATCCTGCGTGAGCGGGTGCGCGAGCTGCGGCCGGCCTATCTGCCGGTCGATCCGGTCTCGCGGACGGTCTACCAGCCCGGTGAGCTCGCCCAGTGCGACCTGTGGTTCCCGCCGTGGACATCCCGCTCGGCTACGGCCAGTCCGGTCGCCCGCCTGTCCTCGTGATCGTCTCCGGGTATTCACGGGTGATCACCGCCCGGATGCTGCCCTCCCGGCAGACGGGCGACCTGATCGACGGCCACTGGCGCCTGCTGGCTGACGGCTGGGGCGCCGTCCCGAAGATGCTGGTCTGGGACAACGAGGCGGGCGTCGGCAAAGGCAGGCTGACCAGCGAGTTCGCCGCGTTCGCGGGCCTGCTCGCCGTCAAGGTCCACCTCTGCCGGCCCCGCGACCCGGAGGCGAAGGGCCTGGTCGAACGCGCGAACGGCTATCTGGAGACCAGCTTCCTGCCGGGCCGCACCTTCACCGGCCCCGACGACTTCAACAACCAGCTGACCGCGTGGCTGCAGATCGCCAACCGGCGCCAGCACCGGATCATCGGCGCCCGGCCGGTGGACCGCTGGGAGGCCGACCGGGCCGCGATGCTGTCGATCCCGCCCGTCGCCCCGCCGCACTGGTGGCGCTTCCACACCCGCATCGGCCGCGACCACTACATCCGCGTCGACACCAACGACTACTCCGTCCACCCGCGCGCGATCGGACGCACCGTCATGGTCCGCGCCGACAACGAGGAGGTCACCGTCATCGCCGGCAACGACATCGTGGCCGACACACCCGCTGCTGGGCCAGGCACCAGAGCATCACCGACCCCGAGCACGCCACCGCGGCCGAGGTCCTGCGCGGCGAGGTCATCCACCAGCAGGCCGCCCGCGCGGCCACCGCCCATGCCGCCCTGCTGGCGCCCGACAGCCTGGGCATCGACGTCGAGCAACGTGAACTGGGCACTTACGACCGCATGTTCACCCTCATCGAGGGCGGCGCCGGGAAGGAGGACACCTGATGGCCCGCACCGCCTCCACACCCTCCGGCACGGCGAAGGCGGACGGCCAGGCTTCCCGCACGGGCCGGCAGACCGCCGCCGACCTGGCCTTCCTCGCCCGCGCGATGAAGGCCCCCGCCTTGCTGGACGCCGCCGAGCGTCTGGCCGAACGCGCCCAGGCCGAGTCCTGGACCCCACCTCGAGTACCTGGTCGCCTGCCTGCAGCGCGAGGTCTCCGCCCGTGACAGCCACGGCGGCGAGGGCCGCATCCGAGCCGCCCGCTTCCCCGCGATCAAGACCATCGAAGAGCTGGACGTCACCCACCTGCGCGGTCTGACGCGCCAACAACTGTCCCATCTGGGAACATTGGACTTCATAGCCGCCCGGGAGAACGCGATCTTCCTGGGGCCGCCGGGCACCGGCAAGACCCACCTCGCCACCGGACTCGCGGTTCGGGCCTGCCAGGCAGGCCACCGGGTCGCCTTCGCCACCGCCGCCCAGTGGGTCGACCGCCTCGCCGCCGCCCACCAGGCCGGCCGCCTCCAGGACGAACTCGTCAAGCTCGGCCGCTACCCGCTGATCGTGATCGACGAGGTCGGCTACATCCCGTTCGAATCAGAGGCCGCGAACCTGTTCTTCCAGCTGATCTCGAACAGATACGAGAGGGCCAGCGTGATCGTCACCTCGAACAAACCCTTCGGACGCTGGGGAGAGACCTTCGGCGACGAGACCGTCGCTGCCGCCATGATCGACCGACTCGTCCACCACGCCGAGGTCCACTCCCTCAAAGGCGAGTCCTACCGCATGCGCGGCCGCGAACTCGGCCGCACCCGCACCACCGACAACGACTGAACAGACCGCACGATGGCCCACGATTGAACCGATCAAACCGGCCCGATTTCAGCCGTTGCCGACAGTCCGAGGGGTCGCCGAGCGGATGCTCCAAGAGCTCATCGAGGCCGAGGCGAGGATCGGCGCCCGGTGGAACGAGCACACCGAGACCCGCACCGCGTTCCGCAACGGGCACCGCGACAAGATCCTGAGTACCGCGGCCGGCGACCTGGACCTGGTCATCCCCGAGCTACGCGCGGGAAGCTTCTTCCCCGCCCTGCTGGAGCGCCGCCGCCGCATCGACCAGGCCCTCTACACGGTCATCATGGAGGCCTGCGTCCACGGCGTCTCCACCCGCCCCGTCGACGACCCGGTCAAGGCCCCCGGGTGCCGACACCGGCATCTCCAGGAGTGAGGTCTTCAGGATCTGCCAGGACCTCGACGGCCAGCTGGCCGCGTTCCGCGGCCGGGCCCTGTGCACCACGGGCACGGATGGCGGGGAGGGTATCGCGCCGACAGGCGAGTGACTCGACACCTCAATGCCTGTGGTCCGCATCGGCCGGCCGCAGGCATCGCAGTAGTCATCGGTCGGCGACTCGTGGCCCTGCGGGCAGATCGGCATCGGCCCCCCTCCGCCGGCGATGGTGTCGCCCTCGGTATACGGCGAGCCCCCGGAACGGTACTGAACGACAAGCTACTCGGAAATTGCCGCGTGACGATCCAACTTCGCTGTCACGAGCTGCGTTCGGTGGGACTTCCCTGTCGATCAGTCAAGGTTCCGTGTCACCGGACAGCTTTGACGTGGCCGACGCCGGTCGCGCGCACCCCAGCCGCCGACTGCTACACAGGGGTGCAACGCGGGCCTCGTGTTGCACCCCTGACCTGGCCTTTCCCTCCTCAGACGGGCCGGGTGTTGCCGTGTTGCACCCATGGCGGCCCGGCCCGTGTTCGGTGCCCGGCTATTCCCAGCGCATGCCGAGTTCGGTGAGGCGTGTGGCGCGGTGGGTGGGGATGTCGGCGCGCCTGCTGCGGCTGTTGGCGATGAACAGGCCGAGGCTGATCAGTACGGTGGCGCCATCTTCGGCGCCGTCGTCCACGACCAGGGGTTCCTTGTATATGCGGGGGACGTTGAGGTGTCCTTCGCGGGCGCGGTACTGGGCGGCGGCGGCGAGGTTGCGAGCCTCCTTCTCCGCGTGCGTCACCTTCGCGGCCGGCTTCTGCTCCGGTGCCAGGGGTTCGAGTCCAAGGACGTGCTCCAGCGCCCAGTGCTGGGCCGGGCCGAGCTTGTCCCAGCCGCTCTGCTGGGCGCGGCCCCATCCGGCGAGGTCCTCGCCCTGGACGACGATGCTGCCCGGCTCGGCTCCGGCGAGTGTGCCGCCGGCCTTGACGTGGCGCCAGGCCAGGGCGAAGCAGCGCTGCCACTCCACCGTGTGCCCGCGGGGGCACCACGCCGGGTCGATCGCGTCGAGGGCGGCCCTGCGGCCGGCGGTCAGCGCCCCCGTCCAGTCAAGGCCCTGTTCGCCGGCCTCGGCCCGGCGCTCCAGCGCCTCCGTGCGCCGCTGCGCCGTGCGCAGGTTCTTGAGGATGGTCCCGACCGGCCGCCCGCCCCACACCGCCTCGTTCGGCGGGCAGGCGTGCCCGTGCTCGGCGGCGTACCCGGCGACCGCGGTGAGGTTGTCGGTGAAGGCCGTGTCGAACACCGACCACACCATCCCGAGCTCGTCCAGCTCCTTGACCCGCTCGGCGTCCAGCACATCGGCCGCCTTGTAGCGGCGTTGGTCGGCCACCCACGAGCCCAGCCGGTGCCCGGACGGGGCGACATAGGCGTAGGCGACCTTCACGTCGCCGAACGACTTCTTGTAGGCGAGCAGTTCCTCCAGGCCCCGTCGGTACTCGGCCCGCTCCGGCTCCAGTACCCGGGTCCGCACGAACGCCGCGATCAGCGCCGGGTCGCGCTGGGTGGAGAACTGCAGCAGCTGCTCCCCGGCTTCGCCTGAGCGGCGTTCGTCGGGGTCGCCGGCGTGCCTGGGCTCACGCGGGGGCCGGGTCTCGGACTGCGGCATCGCCAGGCGCTCGACGGCGGCGGCGTCGTGCGAGCGGAGCGCCATCAACAGTTTGGCGAGCCCGTCGAACGTCTTCGAGCTGAGCAGTTCCGTGCCGCTCTCCCCGGGCCCGAGGATGACCGGCACGACGATGGTGGCGACCTTCCCGCTGCCCGGGTGCATCCGCAGCGCCCGGCCAACAGCCTGCACCAGGTCGACCATCGAGCCGCGCACGTCCGCGAAGAACACGCTGTCGCAGTCGAACGTGTCCACGCCCTCGCTCAAGACCTTGACCGAGGAGAGCACGTAGCGCAGCAGCCGCAGCCCGTCGTCGGCGAGCAGCGAGGAGAAGTCGCCGAGTGCCTTGCGCCGCTCGGCGGTGGTGTGCTCGGACTCCAGCCAGCTCGTGCCGATCAGCTCCGGGGCCGCGTGCAGCGCCGGGTCCTGCTCCCACAGCACCTTCGCCACATCCCGGAGCCCGGTGCTGAGCGCCCGCGCCTCCGCAACCATGTGATGGAACGACAGCACCCGGGCCAGGTCCCACTCGGCGGCAGCGGTCAGCAGAGCCGTCTGCAGGGCCGCCAGCCGCGCGCCCCGGTACTCCACCGACATCTCGCTCGCACCACGCTGCTCCAGCCCCTGGAGGACCGGGTCCGAGACGTCGACGCACACGATGCGGTAGGGGGCGATCACGCCATCCGACACTGCCTGCCCGAGCGGATAGTCATGGGCGATGGGGCCGAAGGCAGCCAGGCTCTCGTCGTCCATGCTCGCGATCAGCTCGGCCGCCCCGATGCCGGCCGCCGCCGCCCGCTCCCGATCCCGCTCCTTGACGGCCCACAACCTCGGCGTGGCCGTCATGAACAACCGCCGGTCACACGGGATCCGGGTGTTGTCCAGGATCGCCGCCCACGGCTTCCCAGCCTGGCCACTGACACGGTGAGCCTCATCAACTACCGCCAGCGAAAACGGCTCCAAACCCTCCTGATGCGCCTTCTCCAAGTGGCCGAGGCCCAGGCTGGCGTACGTGGCGAACACCGTCACCCGCTCCGGCCCGGCCGTCCAGCGGATCAACTCCACCGGATCGGTGGTGCACGCGATCCCCGGCTGCTCGCTGCCCTTGAGGGAGCAGAGCCCCACCATCCGCCCGCCGTGCCCCTCCCGCTTCCACACGGCCACCGTCTGCTCCAGCAGCGGCAACGACGGCACCAGCACCAGCGTCCGCTCCGAGCGCAGCCGCCCGGCCACGTGCACGGCCGTCAGCGACTTGCCCGAGCCCGTCGCGGCCCGGACCTGACACCGCAGCCCCTCCGGCGGCACCAGACCCGATGCCGGAAGCGTCAGAAGTCGTACCGAAGCGTCACACGCCTCTTCCTGATTAGGACGAAGCTTCTTAGACATGACGGGCAATTCCTTCCAGCTGGAATTCGGGTGACGTGGGAGTAGGACCAGTACGGGTAATTCAGCTATTCACGGCGAAGGGGAAACCCGAACTCCGGGCACGCGGACCAAGCCCTCACCGGTGCTCTCGACGTTCTCCGCCAAGACCTCCAGCACCCGCTCCGCAGACACCCCCAACCCAGCCGCCAGCGCCACCAGGCGCTGCTCCGCCTTGGCGGACAGCTCCACCGCCAGCTGCTGCCCGGCCTCCACCCGGCGGGTGCGGCGAAGCCGCTGCGTCCCCTCTTGCTGTGCCGCTACAAGGTCCCGGTACTCCGCGTCCCAAACCTGGGCCTGCTCGTCGTGGGCCGCGTCGTAGGCAGCCAGCCCCTCGGCGCGGACGAGCTCGGCAATCCGCTCCCACTCGTCAGCCTCTTCCTTCGCGGAGGGCCCGTAGTCCAGCAGGCCGGCCTCCCGCTCCCACCAGCGAGCCTGTCCCACCTGGTTGGCGAGATACTCCGGAGATTTCCCCTGGGCCTTATGGCGCACAGCGGACCGAGCGAGATAGATTCCGTAGGAGCTTTCAGCCACTGTATTTCTCCTCTACTGAAACCGCGCCGTTCCAGCGGGCTGAAGGCCCTACCGAAGCCCAGCTAACAGCACAGAGTCTAGCGGGCTGCTGTCTTTGATGCACGAGGGAGAAGCCCGCCCCTCCACCACCCCAACGAGTGACCCCACCACATGACCACCCGTCACCCAACCACCCCCAAGGTGCGAAGCGCCCCACCCGCCACCACAGCCAGCCCGGGCGAAGCCCGGCATCCACCCCCACCCCGCCGAGGGCCGAAGGCCGACCCTGACACCCACCCAACTCCGCAGCGAAGCGCGGAGTTGACCCACCACCAGCCAAGCCCGCGCAGCGCCCGCCATCCCTCCCGATCGGGCGCAGCCCGATCCGGCCGGCGCAGCCGGCCCGCTGCCCGCGCACCGCGCGGGCCAGCCCTCGGCGAAGCCGAGGGCCCCCGGCCAAAGGCCGGGGCAGTACCGGCGCCGACGGCGCCGCGCAGCGCCGAAGGCGCAAGCAACCCGGGCCGAAGGCCCGTGG
>NZ_CP108405.1:0-109229 GCF_035976515.1 Kitasatospora sp. NBC_01302 | reverse complement strand
TGGCGGACAGCTTCGCCAAGGCGATGGAGCAGCGGCCTCCGGCGCCGGGCCGGCCGGTCCGGTCGGCGAAGGTCGACTGGACCTACCGGGCCCCGCACAAGGTGTACGGGCGCAAGGGCTACAGCCAGGTCAGCAACGAGTTCCTGTCCGAGGTGCTGGCGGTGCTGATCGCCCGGCACGGGATGTCGCCGGCGCAGTCGGCGGTGCTGGTGTTCTGCATGGGCCGCCAGCGCGAGGGGCGGTTGCGGATCACCCACGCGAAGATCGCGGTGCACCTGGGGATCGAGCGGGCGAACGTTACCCGGGCCCTGGGCACGCTGGAGGGCTGGCACATGATCCAGCGCCGGGCGAACTCGCTGCTCGTGGTGAACCCGCTGATCTGCTTCATGGGCAACGGCGACCTCCAGGAGGAGGCGCTGGAGCAGCTGCGTGGTGACGCCAAGGCCGCCCTTCGGCGGCACTTCCCGGAGATGCGGGAGGATGAGGTGAAGACGGCGGCGCAGGGCCTGTTTCCGACCTTCACGCCGCCGAAGGTGCCGCCGCCTCGCACCCGGCAGCTGGCGTTCGGCGACAACGACGACGTGGTGGAGGAACAGGCATGCTGATCCAGGCACACCTCGGCTTCGCGCAGCTGCACCGTCTGGAGCTCTCCAAGGCCGCCTACGACCTCCTGAGCGCGATGATGGACGTCCAGCACCCCGGAGGCGAGGTCAACGCCTCACAGGCCGAGCTGGCGGCCCGGGTGGGACTGAGCAAGAACCGCACGTCCATCGCGATGAACCAGCTCGTCGAGCGGCACGTCGTCCTGCGCCCCGACTCGGAGGGCGCGGCCCGCCGCCGCTACCGCAGCTACCAGATCCACCCGCTGTTCGCCGGCTACTCCACCACGGAGCAGCTCGAGGCGGCGATCGAGAACGCAGTGCTGGCCATCCGGAACGGGGAACTGCCCGAGCCCGCGGTGCCGGCCCCCGTACGGCACTTGACCGCGGTGCCCACCCGGCAGACCGCGTAAGGCCCCCGCGATACACGACCCGCCTGCCCGAACGTCAGCGCAGAGCCGACCTTCGGGCAGGTTTCGTGTCCCCCGGGGTCAGGGCCGCCGGCCGCTGCCCACGGCCAAGCGCTCCGTGATCCAGGCCGGCATCGGCGCGACCGGCAGGTCGCGTTCGATGGCGTACCGGACGCGACCGACGACGGAGCCAGGACCGATCAGGTAGCCGCCGCTGCCCCGGCCCGGGCCGCGGACGTCGATGCCCGGCCCCAGCGCCGTCCGGCCGCCGGAGACGGACGCGGTGGAACAGGCGGGCGGCACGCGGAAGTACAGATGCGCTCCGCCCGACGGGCTGGTGACGGTCAACGTGTCCGGCCACGGCTCGCCCACGCTGGCTGCCAGGGCAGCGAGGACGTCCCGGCCGGCTCCCTCGACGTCCAGGTCCAGGCCGACGATGCTGCTGGCACGGCAGCCGACGCCGATGTTGTCGCCCTCTCGCCACCGCCGGCGCACCTGGTCCGGGTCGACCCAGCACCGCGCACTCCAGCCCGCAGCCTCGGGACGGCGGCCGCCGGGCGGCAGAGCGAACACCGCCAGCCCGCGCATCGCCAGGTCGACGGCCGCCACGGTGGTTGACACCACAGTGGTTGACACTGGGTCAGCAGACACAGTGGTACTCATGGCCGGCACCGCACTCGCAGCAGTGGAAGCGGTAGCCCTCGCCGAGGGGATACCCGCAGTCGCAGAAGTCCGGGTCGTCCCACTCGTCCTGCATCGCGGCGGCCGTGATGCGGTCCTGCTCGGCGAGGTGGGCGACGGCGTCCTTGTAGGTGTTCACGCCCGGGGTGTTGGCGAGCACGTTGCACAGCGCGGCGCGCCGGTATCCGTCAGGGTGGTCCAGCAGCGCGATGGCGTCGGCGTGCTTGACGCCATAGGTGCTCTTCAGCGCGGCGAGCTGGGTCTTGCGGGTGTGGTTGATCGGCATGGCAGGCCCCTCCCAGGGCTGCGGCGATCCCGTGACCCGCCGCGCAGGAAGGCGACCGGAGAACAAGCTGAGGTGGAGCAGCGGCTCGGCGCGTGGCACCTTCGGCCGCGTCCGGTCACGGGCCGGACGGATGCCGGGCCTGGCGAGCCGGGCCCACGGTCACTGACCGCCCGTCAACGGTAGCGGACCACGCCGACATCAACCGGCTGAACGGGGCGAACCCGACCGGCGAGTCCGACATGATGAAGCTGCCCGCACGGGGCCGGTCTTGCCCGCGCTGCCGCCGCAGGCCCTCGCACCCGCACCTCAGCCCTGGGAGTCTCGATGAGTGACGTACTCGCCAACCCGCGAGACGGCTTGGCCGCAGCGCCGCTGAGCCCGGCCGCACGCCAGCTGCTCTCCCGGGCGCTGACGATGGTGGCGCAAGCGGCGGAGCTCGACACCGAGGCGCAGGCCGCGATGGCGGAGCTGGAAGCGCTGGCTGCCACCGGGCGGGCGTCTGCGCCGCCGCCGGAGCTGGAGCCGATCGCCTACGTGAAGCACATTTCGGAAGCCGAGCTGCGGCTCGCCGACCACCAGGAGAGGCGGCGCGCGGCCGAGTGGCCGTGGGACGTCTGGTGCAGGATCTGCCTCCACCGGGTGGGGAGCCATCGCACCGAGGAATTCGCCGGTGAGGGAGCCGACCAGCACGTAGCCGTCTTCCATGTGACCCAGGCCCAGGTGCACGCCTTGGCGGCGGCCGTCGCGGTCGGACGCATGCCCGCTCCCGAGCCGGTGGTCACCACGATCCGGGAGCGCTGGAAGACGCGCTGGGACCGGGCGGAGCAGCGGTGGCGACCGGTCCGTCCGACCCGGTATGCGGCCGACCCCGCAGGAACAGACGCCGGAGCGGGTCTCTAGCCTGGCGTGATGCGTCTGCCCAGCTTCCTTCGCCGCCCCGAGGCCGCCCCGCTGTCCCCGCAGGTGCAGGTTCTGCAGGACCGGGCGCGGGAGCTGCGCTGGGAGGTCGTCTTCCAGCGCGGCGACTCCCCGCAGGCCCGGGAGCTGGACGAGGTCAGCTCCCAGATCGCGGCGCTGCAGCTGGACGAGGCGCAGGAGGCCGCGGCCGTCGGTTGACCGAGCGCGGCAACTCCGTGCCCCGATCCGGACGGCCTGGCCGGCCTGCCAGGCCGTGGTCAGGAAGCGGGGGTGAGGAGGTCGGCGGCGACCAGCGGCGCCTCCAGGCGCAGGGCAGTGGCGGCGCACAGCGCGTCGGGCAGGGTGATTGTGTAGCCGGCGCGGACGGCGTCCTGGGTCAGTTCCAGTGCGATGGCGGTGTCTTCCGCGAGCGTGGTGCGGTACTTCGCGGGGCTGGGCAGCCGCAGGCCGATGACGGCGAGCTCGGCGAGCAGGGCGTCGGCGTCCTGGTGGGCGCCGGCCCGAGCCAGGACGGTGATGAGCTCGCCGACGCCGGCCTCGGGCAGTACCGCGTTCGGCAGCGCGTACTCGACGAGGCTGCCGGGGCCGGCGGTGAGCCAGGCCAGCACCGCACGGGCGGTGACCACCACCCGTTGGTCGTCCCGGTACACCCGGCGGCCGGAACCGGGATCCCGCTCGGGCAGCGGATGCAGGACCGGGCCGAGGTCGCCGGGGTCGGCGTCGACACCGAGCCCGCCGGCGTGCAGCCGGGCTGGGTAAAGGGGCAGGTGGTCGGTCAGCAGCGGGCTGTAGGTGGCCCGCAGGCGGGCCCGCACCGCCCACAGCGGCTCGATGGTGATCGTGCCGTCCGGCGCGGTGCGCACCGCGACGCGCGCACCCTGGGTGATGCCGGTGGCGCGCTGGACCTGGGCGGGGAGGATGAGGCGCCCGCGCTGCCCGATCGTGACGGTGGTGACGACGGTCTCGCTCTGCTCCATGCCCGGCACAGTAGCCCACTAGATCCAAGATGGTGAGCAACTGTCAGTTCTGCTCACCATTTGCCGATTTAGGATCATCTTCAACGCGGAGGCGCCCGATCTGCTGCCCGGCCGTGGGCGCAGCGCCACCGGCGCCGGCGTCAGCTCCCATGCCGCCTCGATGTCCAGGAGCTCCCGAGCGGCGTCGCCCCGGTGAGGGCCGTCATGGTGGCTGTCGCCGTTCGTCGTCACGGTTCTTCCCGTCGCTGGAATTCCGGTCGGATTTTCTGTGGTCGTGCTCTTCGGGAATTAGTGCGCGGTGGCCGTTTGGGTGGCGCGGGGAATTCGGTTCGGTAATTCGTTGTCCGGCGGCCGGGCCGCTCCCTTCGGTCGAATTGCCCGTGAAGCCCTCACGATGGCCCGATCAGCTGGTCGCGCCCGGCTCGGCCCGGGAGCGGGAGCCGATCGGACCATGGCCGTCAGGCCCGGCCGCATCCGCCACGAACCGAGCATTGGGCTGGGCTAGTTGAGCAGGAGAGGGGGTCAGTTCAGGTCGAAGCCGTCAGCGTCGAAGGCGACGTCGTCGGTCGGCAACTCGTCGTAGGGGCAGTTGGTGAAATAGGCCGCGAGGGTTGGTCGATGCCTGGACATGCGCGGGGCCTGCCCTCCCTCTGGTGGAAGGCAGGCCCCGCGGCTCCGGGTGTCACAGGCCGGGAAGCGCGGCTTCGCCGACGCGCTGGACCGGGACGGCGCCGGCCATCGCGCGCAGCAGGTAGAGCAGGCGCTCGGCGCTGCCGGGCGGGACAGGGACGCGGTATTGGCCGGTGGCGGGGTCGAGGTCGGCGCGCCACAGGCTGACGAGTACCTGGAGCTTGACCACTCGCCGGTAGCCGGACGGCAGGAACGACCGGTACTTCACCTTGAGGTGGCGCAGCGCGTCGGACAGGGGCTGCAGTTCGTTGTCCCACAGCGCCACGGTGCGGTCGGCGAGCAGGGTGGCCAGGTCGTCGAGGGCCGGGGCGGGGTCGACGGCGTCGACGGGGGCGCCGGGGGTTCGGGGGCCGGTCAGGCGCAGGGTGCGGTCGTAGAGCGGGAGGGCGTCGTGGGGGTCGAGGACGGTGATGCGGGCGGCGGCCGGCGGGCGGGGCTTGCCGCTTTCGGTGGGCGGGCGGTGGGTGTAGTGGACGGAGAGGACGACCAGGTGCTCGTCGGCCAGGTGCTCGACGGCCTGCTCGCCGACGACCCGGGCGCGGTCGGCGGCTTCCTGCTGCTTGGCCCGCAGGCGGTGGATGTGGGCGCACGCGGCGCAGAGCAGCTCGCCGTCGGGGGTCTCGGTGCAGGGGGTCTCGGGGTGGGCGCCGCACTCCTCGCAGGTGCGCGAGCTGTTGGTGCGGCGGGCGGCGAGCTGGGCGACCGTGGTCGCGGTGGGGGTGGACTCGCGGATGTCGTACAGGTTGAAGGTGCCCTTGCCGCCCGGGCCGCGGGCGGTGATGGTGGCGCGGACGGGGCCGCCGGGCTGGCGGGGCAGGTCCAGGTCGGCGAGACGGGTCTTGGTGACCAGGTGGTCGGGGACCTCGCCCCACCAGGTGTACTCGGTCGGCCGGTCCACGGCCGAGTTCTGCTTCTCCATCGGCTGCTCTCTCCCCAAGGTGATGGTGCATCCGGTCTAACGGCGACGGCCACCGCCTGGTGGTGGCCGCCCGGGCGGTCAGCACATCCACGGCTCCGGAACGGGGGCCGGCGGCTGCGCGAGGGTGAGCGACTGGTCGGCGGTGCGCTCGATCTGGAGGTCGCGCACCGCGCACTCGGGGCCGCGGTCGAACGCGACGACGTACGGCCACGGCGACGGATGGCGGCGGACCCGGGTGATGACGCCCAGTGTCCCGGCCGGGACGTCCACGCGGACGCGGGCGTCCTCCTCCCAGTACTCCTCGTCGGCCAGGTCCTCGTCGATCCACGTCGCGCGCACCGGCTCCAGCAGCCGCACCCGATCCCCCTCCTCCAGGCGCAGATGGGCGGTGCGGACCTGGATCTGGTAGCGGAGCAGCCGCGCCAGGGCCTGCTCGCGCTCCACCGGATCGGCGATCGCGCCGGGGTCCAGGATCAGCACCGGCGGGGAGCTGAGTGACGGTGTGGCCGGCGTAGGCGGGGAGTGCTGGACGCCCGGCCCGGCCCCGGACTGGAGACGGCCGGGCCGGTCGGTGGTCGTGGTGGTGTCGGCGGTCATGGCCGGCCTTTCGGGTCGTCAGACGGTCGGCGCGGGTCGGGCTCCGCGCCGTCACGCGGTCTCCAGGGGCGGACACGGTCAGGTGGGTGCCTTGACGCGCAGGGCCTCCAGGTCGTGGATGATGATCGTCGCGCGTTCGGTGGTCACGATGCCGTCGTCGCGCATCTGCCGAAGCGTCCGGACGATGGCCTCTCGGGACGCGCCCACCCACCCGGCCAGGTCCTGCTGGGTGAGGGGCAGCCGCACGGCGCCCGTGGTCTCGTCCACGGCGCCGATCCGGGGCGCCAGGGCGAGCAGTTGCGCGGCGGCCCGCTGGGCGACGGTACGGGAGGCCAGCTCCACCCGGGCCCGCTCCGAGTCGCGGTGCCGCCCAGCGACGATCCGGTAGATCGCGAGTGCCGCGTCCGTGTCGGCCTCGACCAGGTCGCGCAGGGCGGCGGCCGGGACGGCGAGCGCGGTCACGTCGGTCAGCGCGACCACCGAGCTGAACCGCGGGCCGCCGGTGAGGGCAGCCTGCTCGCCGATGATCTCGGGCGGCTCCCGCAGGGCCAGGACGATTTCCGCGTCGTCCTCGCCGCGCAGCACCACTTTGGCGGCGCCGGTGCGCAGCGCCAGCACGTGGTCTGACAGGTCGCCCTGACGGATGATCGTCTGACCGGCGGTGAACCGCAGGGTGGAGCCGTGTTCGGTGAACAGGCCGTCCAGGGTGCTGGATGTCGTGGCGGTGCTGGCGTCGGTCACAAGTGGTTCCCCCTTGGAGTCGGGTGGGCGCTCGTCCACAGCTGCCCGGAGCGGGTGTCAGGCGTTGCCTGACGCGGTGCTGCCCAGGCGGGTGCGGCGTTCGGCTGCGGCCTGCTCGCTCGTGCCGAGGGTGGCCCCGACCTCGCTCCAGGTGGCGCCGGCGGTGCGGGCCGCGTCGGTGATCCGCGCTTCGGCGGCGTCCAGGTCGGCCCGCAGGCCGGCCACCAGGGCGAGGGCTGCGAGGGCATTCGCCTTGGTGACGGAGTTGTCGGCGGTGGCGGCGGCGAGGGCCTGGTCGGCGGGCATCGGCCGGGCCTGCTGCACCCACGCGCGGCGGTCCGGGCCAGCCGCGTACCGGACGGTGAGCAGCTCCAGCGGCGTCAGCTCCAGCCCTTCCGGGACGGCGTCAGGCTCTGCCTGACGGTCCGGGGCGGTGGCTGAGGTGGTGGTCGTGTCCAGCAGCCAGCCCACTCCGCGCCGGCGCACCAGCTCCTCGATCGCCCGGTACTCGTCCTCGTCGAGGACATCGCCCCAGCCGTCGCGCAACGCGGTCACGGCCAGTAGGCGGTCCACCATCGCCCGCTCCCGGGCGCTGGCGCCCGACCACGGGTCGGTGACGTCCTCCAGGCACTCCCGCGCCTTCCAGGACAGCCAGTGGTCGTCCAGGCTGTCCCAGTCGTCCTCCGAGGCGGCGGCGGCCACCCGAAGGGCCCCGAGCACCATCGCGCGCCGCTCGTGCTCGCGGTCGTAGCGGACCGCCTCGGCGAGGTCGGGGAACTCGCGGTCGAGGCTGGTGCGGACCACGGTGATGGAGGGGCCGTCCGTCCACGTCACCCGCCACTTCCCCCGCCCCTCCGACTTCACGTCCAGGTCGTGGCAGTCGTAGACCTTTGCCAGCCCGTAGACGTGCCGCCGAAGCCGCGCACCCGCACCCGCAGTCGAGCTACTCGCCATCGTGTCCCGCCTCCTCCACGGCCTGGGCGCACGCGCTCGGCCCGGTGTGCCAGTACCGCAGCTGGCCGTCGCCCTGCTCGCCAGGCAGCGGCAGATCCGACAGCCACGCCCCGGTGATCGGCAGGTGGCAGTCCGCGCACCGCGGCAGGCCGGCTCCGGTGGGGCCGTGGGCCTGGGCGCAGCCGACTGCGGCGCAGCCGAGCTCGGGGTGGGCGGCCTGGTGGCCGACGAGCACGCAGGTGTCGCAGTGGCCGGGCAGGCCGAGCGCCGCGCGGTCGGCTGCCGGCGTGCCGGTGAAGCGGGCCGTTCCGGCCGGGGTGGTCGCGGGGTGCTCGCTCACCGGCCGACCGCCCCGACCGGGGCGGTGCGGGCGATGGCTTCGACGTCGAGCCGGTCGGCGAAGCCGCCGAGGGCGGAGCCGAGCAGGCCGACGGTGTACGGGTCGAGGTCGGCGTGGCCGGTGGTGGCCCAGCCCTGCCAGATGTGGGAGAAGGAGCGCAGCATGGCGGTCACGTCGGCGACGGCCAGGTGCTGCTCGCCGTCCATCTCCCGCAGTTCGAGCGGTACTCCAGTGGCGGTCACGGTGGAACTCCCTTGGCTTGTCGAGTCGTGCTGGTTGAGGGCGCCGACGGGGTCGGTGGTCAGTTGAGGTCGAAGTCGCCCGGGTCGAAGTCGAAGTCGTCGGCCGAGAAGCCGCCGTAGGGGCCGCCGTTGAAGTAGTCCGCGAGGGCCTGGCCGATCACGGCCCGCACCTCGACGTCGTCCTGCGCGATGGCCAGGGCGGCGGCCTGCTCGCCCGACAGGTCGAGGTGGATGTCGCGGGCCCGGACCGCGTCCGACCCGCGGATCTCGAACGTCACGGCGCGCCCGACCCGCGCCCCGATCCCGGAGAGCGTGCCGCGCTGCGCGAGCTGCTTGGCCTTGCGCTCCCGGCCACGCTCGGTGGTCTGCACGTCGACCGCCTCGCGCTGCAGCCGCTCCTGGTGCTCGACGGGGTGGCGGGAGCCGTCGATCCAGCGCAGCACGGTGCGCGGCGCGACGCCGTAGGCCGCGGCCATCGCCGCGGTGTTGCCGCCGTACTTGCGCTCCCGCACCTGCCCGGCCTGCGTCGTGGACTGCACCGGCGCCTTCCGCGAGGGGAACAACGCCTCCCGCACCCGCCCGAACAACCCCTTGCCCGCCATCAGTTCCCGCCTTCCTCATCGTCGTTGCCGGTGGCGATCGCCCCGCCGTCGGCACCGGTCTGCTCCTGGGCGACCGAGGTGCCGTCGGTGGCGTAGTCGTGGACCAGCTTGGAGGGGTGCTCACGGCGCCCCATCGCCTCGACCACAGCCGTGAGCGGGATCGAGGACTCGTGCTTGTGACTGCCCGGGGCGATCCCCAGGCGCAGCGCGCCGGGGACCGGGGTGCCGTCGTCCTTGACCGGCAACAGCTCCAGCGGGGAGGGGGCGTCGGTGGCGTAGAGGTAGGAGTCGCGGTTGACCGCGAAGGGGGCCCGTCCGGTGAGCTGGAGGGTCTTGCGCAGGCGGCGGTGGGCGGCGATGCGGGCGGTGGCGACGATGGTGAACCGCAGGAGGGGGTTGTAGGACCAGGCTGCGGCGATTTTCTCCAGCCAGGTGGCGTCGTCGAGGTGGCGGGCGGAGTCGGCCCACTTGCCGATGCCGCCCTTGTAGACGGACTTGTAGAGCCCGGCCAGGACCAGGGCGTCCGCGCGCTCCGCGTCGGTGCCGACGTCCTTGTGCACGGCGTAGGCGGCGAGGAACTCCTCGGGGCTCTGGCCGTCGGTCAGGCCCAGCACGGCGTAGGTGCGCTTGTACCCGCCCCGGATGCGGCCGGTCCACTCCTTGAGCAGCGGCGCGGTGTGCGTGGACAGGTAGGCGGCGGTGATGGTCGCCGGGTCGAAGCCGTAGGTGGAGATCATGTAGGCGACGGTCGGGGTGGCGTACCAGCTGGGCCCGGTCGGCGGGCGGCCGTGGAAGGTGGCCGGGTGCGGCAGCAACTCGTCCACCGCCGTGGTGGTGAAGTCGCACCACCAGATGCCGGCGGTCTTGCCGCCGTCCCACACCGGGGCCTCCACGTACTCGGCCGGGCCGACGGGCAGGCGCAGGGACTCGGTGACCGACAGGTAGGACGCGCAGACGTCGACCGCGACCGCGAACGCCTGCCCCGCCTCCCCCGTGGTGAGGTCGCGGGCCCACCACTTGTAGTCCTCCTCCTCGCACACCGCCTCACCGCGCGAGAGCAGCTTGCGGGTGAGCGGGTGCCGGGCCCCGGCGGCCGGCGGCACGCACAGGTCCCCGGCCGGCAGCGCGCCCTCGCGCAGGTGTGAGGACCACTCCCCCGTCGCCTCGTCCTTGACCCACTCCACCCGCGGGCGCACCGCGTCCAGCAGCAGCATCCCGGTGGAGGCCGTCGACGCACCCGGCGCGACGCCCAGGTCGGCGGTAAAGGCCCGGTAGCGGCGCGCGAGGGTGGGCGCGTCCTTGGTGCCGTCGGGCGCGGTGGCCAGCGGGGCGGCCAGGGCGCTGGTGGCCTGCTGGCGGGAGTCCCCCTGGCCCAGCCACGGCGCGACCGTGACGCGGACCGAGGTCCTCGGGCCGCCGGCCGACCCCTTGCGGCGGAAGACGTGGAAGCTCGGACCGATCTGGTCGCTGATCTCCATGCCCACCGTCGCGGCGGCCTTCACCAGCTTGGCCTGGAGCGCCGCCAGGGCCTTCTCAGTCGCCGGCAGCGCAGCCGGGAGCCCGAGCTGCTTGAGCGCGGCGGCGCTCAGGCACACCATGCCGTCGCCGCCACGCCCGGCCGCATGCGCCCGCTCGACGCGCAACGGCAGACCGGTGCCCAGCCACGCGAACCAGTCGCCCAGCTTCGGTCCGGCCGGGGCCGGAATCTGCGGGACGTCCAGCAGCCAGCCGCCGTCCTCGGCGACGTCCAGCGCGACCGCCGGCCACCACCGGGCAGCAGCAGTCGCGCCAGCGGGAGCGGAGGGACGCGCCGCAGCGGGACGGTTCGGGGCGCGGGACGGCGCGGGGCGCCGACCGGCCGCCGGCGCCGCAGCGACCGGAGCGGGCGCGGCCGGCGCAACCGCGGTGGCGGGCTGGACCGGCGCAGCGCTGCCGGGCGCGGTCGCGGCCGGGGCCTGGACCTCCGGCTGGGTGACGGCGACAGGGGCTGCGGGCGCAGGGGCGGCGGGGCGGCACCAGCCGCCCAGGTGCATCGGACGGCCCTGGGCGCGGTAGACGGAGGGCTGGCCGCACTGTACGCACGGCGCCGCCTCGCCCATCACCAGCGAGCCGTCCGGGTTCTGGTCGAGCATCACCGGCTGCGGCGCCCAAGCGGCGTCCTGCTCGGACGCCGGGTCGGCAGACGCCTCTGGTACAGCCGGGACCGGCGACGAGGCGGCGGCGGGGGCGTGGTCGACGGGCTCGGCCAGCGGAGCGGACTCGACCGGGGCCGGGGTCGAGTCGAGCAGCGGAGCGATCCGCACGACGTCGGCCAGCGTCAGGCCGGACGCCTCGGCGACCGGTGCGGCCTGCGCGCCTTCGTACCCCGCGAGCCCGGCCACCCGGCGCAAGCGCTGGGAGGTGAGCCTGTCCAGCTCCTTCTGCGTGGCCAGGACGGCCTTCTCGGCGGCGATGATCTCGGTACGCAGCTCACGCAGCGAGGCGAGCCCCGCGGTGTACGTCTTGCGGTCCATCAGGCTTACTCCCCCTTCTGTGACTCGGTGGTCTGCTTGAGCTCCGCGGCGACGCGGATCGTGCCCTGGTATCGCTCGAACGCGGTCCCCAGTTCGCCGACCGAGTCGAGTACGGCCTGCTCCTGCTCGGTGCCGGCGGCGGCGGAGTCCAGGCCGTCGGCCTGGCGGAGCACCTCCTTCACCGTCTTCAGCAGCGGTTCGGCCTGATTGGCCGCCATCGCCTGGCCCATGGCAAGCACCGGGATGTAGAGCCTGGCCAGCAGCGGGCTTCGCTCGTCGGTGGTGGTCATCGCCAGCGCGATCACCCGCTTCTCCAGGCTGAAGGCGGCCAGGCGCAGCGGGGTCTGCCCGTCGGCGTTGCGGCTGTCCAGCCCGTAGTACGGGGTGATGGTGACCACCGGCCCGTTGGCCTTGACCTGCCGGGACAGCACGGCCTGCGACAGGCCGACCTCCGGCGCGATCACCGACCACTTCATGTCGTTGCCCCGGCAGTCCCAGACCGCCTCGCGCAGTGCCCAGCCCGCGTACGGCTGGATCAGCAGCGCGAGGGCCTTCGCCTGCTCCAGCGGGTCCTCGAGTTCCTGGGCGCGCTGCGCCTCCTCGGCGATCCGCCCGAGCAGAAACCGCGTGTGGCTTGGTCCTTCGCTCAGGGGTTCACGGTCTTCACCGTCCACCATCTCCTGTACCTCCTCGTTTAACTTCAAAGTCAGTATTCAAGGTTTTCCCCAGAGTATCACCGTGCGTGCGTGGCTCGCCACCGCTTCACCCGAACGGGGGCGGGCGCGCCGCGTGCAAGGCGGACCATGCCTCGTAAGTGCCGTGTGGGACCGTGATCGGTTACCAACAGCACTACCTGCGATGGGAGGTGAAGAACACGACGAAGAACCAGAAGGCGCTGCTCACCCTGGGCGCGCTGATCGCCGTCGACCAGCTGCTCGGTGGCGCGATCCGTCGCCAGGCCCGCTCGGCCGGCGTCAACGGCGTGCAGCTCGCGGCGCTGACCGCGTGCATCGCGCTGGCGGTGAGCAAGGCCTGACGTAGGCCCGCACGGTCCGGTCCGGCCACCGTGTGGTGGCCGGACCGGACCGTGCGGGCCCTACTCAGCGCCGGCCTCCGGGCGGGGCGGGCACGACCCGCAGCAGCACGGGGCGGCCGGGGCCTTGCGGGCGCGCAGCTTGCGGACGGCGCCGACCGCGTTCGCGGTGCCCGAGACGCCGGAGAGGACGGAGCCGACGTTGCGGACGGCGTGGGCGAGGTGGTCGGCCTGCGGGCCGGCCAGGACCTCGAAGAGGAACTGCAGAACGGTCTGACCGGACGTCATCGCGCCCTCCTTCGGGATGGGTTTCTCTATCACCCCTTCGAAGTGCTCGCGGTCCATCGGACAGGACCCGGGCGCAGAAACGTCCATGACCTGGGGTTTCCTCCACGATCGGGCACGCAATATCTGGACTGGTAACGCGTGCGGACACGACTTGGCCCCGGCGCCGCGCGGATCACCGGACCGGGCTCAGCACCACGCGTGTCCGCCGGGCCGCGGGACCGTTTGACAGGGCGTGACGAAGACTGTCTCCGTACCAGCGCCGCGTCGGCCCGGCCGTGACGGCCGCTTCCCCGCGTACCGCGGCCACACCTGCCAGCCCTACAGCGGCTGGGACCTCGACCGCTGGTGGGACGAAGGACTGGTGGACGAGCCCGAGTTCCGCAAGAACTTCAAGACCAACCCCTGGTGCTGGTCCCCGGAACTCGGCTTCCACCGCGCCCGCACCCCGCACATCCCGGTCCACCTGGTCGGCCTGACGAGCGGCAAGTTCGTCGGACCCAAGGGCATGAACATGTGGCAGGCGATCCGCCTGGGGGCCGGCTGGGGCATCGGCACCGAACCGAGCCGGGGACGCTGGGTGGAGCAGACGTGGCGGGTCATGGTCGCCACCGACTACTGGTGGACCGGCGACCTGGAGCCGGTAGCGCAGCTCGGCCGGCTGATCGGCGCCCTGGTCGACGGCGGCGGTCAGGATCGCATCGCGGACGACGACGACCTCCTGCACGGCTGGTTCCGTGACAGCACCCGGGAGTTCCTCCCCCACCCGGCCATCGGCGACGAGTGGAACGACGTCCTGCTGCGGGCCTGCCACGGCGACGCCGACCTGGAGCGCGACGGCGCCTGGGTCCGCGCCCAGGAGCCCGCCCCGGCACCGCGCCAACGGAACCAGCCGTGGGAGCCGCGGATCGACCTGTGGGACAACCTGGTCGGCCGCGCCGCGCACAACGGCGGCATGAGGATCGTCTGCGAGGTCTACAAGCTCACCCAGCCCAGCCCCGAGCAGGCCATGGGCTGGATGACCACCGCCGTCCGACACGCTCTGCGCTGGGGGCAGGTCGACGCCACCGACCACCCGCGACCGCCGGCCGACGACGACTGACGACTGACGACGCGGCCCCGGCCGCTGCGGGCCGGGGCCGTTCAGAGGTCAGGGCAGCAGGCGCAGTAGGGCAGCGGCCATGGCGATCAGTGACTCCACCTCGGTGCGGCTGTACCGGTAGTCCCTGGTGCCGGGGTCGACGTGCATGGCGCCGCTGGCCTGGTCCTCCAGCGCGCAACGGACCAGCGCCCACCGCGGCCAGGACGACCAGGAGCAGCGGGAGGACGCGGTGAGCGAGCAGGCCCAGGCGGGCGAGGTGACGGTGCGACTGCTGGACGGCAAGGCGACCGCGCAGCTGGAGGACGGCCTGAAGGCGGTGTTCGCCGAGGCGTTCGCCGAGCCGCCCTACGGCGAGGGCGGGCCCGATGACGTCGACCGCGCGTTCCGCCGGTTCCGCTCCCAGACCCGCAAGGCCGGCTTCCTCGCCGCCGTCGCCTTCGACCAGGGTGACCAGGTCGTGGGGATGGCGTACGGCTACCCGCTCGCCGCCACCACCAGGTGGTGGGACACCCTCACCGAACCCGCGCCGGACGAGCTGCGGCGCGAGGACGGCACCCGGACCTTCGGGCTGTTCGAGCTCGCGGTCCGGCCGACCTGGCGGCGCCAGGGCATCGCCACCCGGCTGCACACCGCGCTGACCGAAGCGGTGACCAACGAGCGGGTGATGCTGAACAGCAGGCCCGAGGCGGCCGCCGCACAGGCCGCCTACCGCGCGTGGGGCTACCGCTGCGCCGGCACCGCGATCCCCTGGGACGGCGCAGCCCCCCACCATCTGATGGTGCTCGACCTGCCGCGCTGAACTCCAGAGAGGGCAGCCTCAGCCGTGGGCCCCAGGTAAGACCTTCTTACCTCGGGCCCACCGGTCGGGTCAGATAAGGCGCCTAACTTGCGGGGAGGGCGGCGGCCCGCTCCAGGGCTTTCTGTGCGAGCTGGATGAACGGGGTGAACTCCCCGCGTGGCAAGAGGTTCGGGAAGACCCGTCCCAGATGCCACGCGACGTTGAGTCCCGGGTCGTCCTCGTACAGATCCTTGAAAGCCCGACCCAGGCCCCGGTCGAGACAGTCCGAGTAGGTGCCGGCCAGGAAGCGGGCAGGCTGCCGGGACTCCTCCTCGGCTTCGACCGCGACGCGGAAGAATGTGGCGAGCCTGTCGGCCGGGAGGACTTCGGCCAGCAGATTGGCTACCCCGGTCGCCGCTTGGTAGGCCGTGGGCGTTGCCTGCCGGAACCGCTCGTGCATGAGGTCGCTGAGCCAGTTCCGGAATTTGATGACCTCGGTGATGTCGTCCATCAGGCCAGCTAGCCACGCACCGCTCCGGCCTGCGCCGACGGCTCGCCGGACCGGCGCACAAGGTCAGACAAGCGTCGGTGTCGGTAGCTGAGGCAAGCCGCCGTGTCGCATCTTTACGACGTAAAGACGTGCCGGGCGCTCAGCGCGATGACCTTGCGAGATAGTGTCCGGTGGTACACCCGCATCTACCCGGAGTTGCCGTGACTGGCCTGCAGAACACCTTGTCCATCGCTGAGCGCCGCCGCCAGAGGCAGGAAGAGGAGGCGCGACGAAAGGGTTCGTCCCCGCAGGTCACTGTCTCCGTCACCGCGCTGGCGGAGAACCCGGCCAATCCTCGGCAGGCCCTGCCTCAGCTCGAGGAGCTCGCGGACAGCATCCGCGAGACCGGGATCGCGCAGGCGTTGACGGTCATCCCGTCCAGTGTGTTCTGCGAGGCATTCCCCGAGCACTCGGAGGCGGTGTCCGGGGTTCCGTACGTCGTGGTCAACGGGAACCGGCGCTTGGCGGCGGCCAAGGTGGCTGGCCTCGCGGAGGTGCCCTTCCTGGTCAACACCACGGCCCGGACGCGTACGGAGATCGTGGTCCTCTCCCTGGTGGAGAACATCCAGCGCGAGGACCTGTCGGCCATCGAGGAGCTGAAGGCGATCGAGGAGCTGAAGGCGGTGCTGGGTACGTACGCCGCAGTGGCGCAGGCCCTGGGCAAGTCTGAGGGCTGGGTGTCGCAGCGTCGGCGTCTCGGCAACCTGACACCTGAGGCTCTTGAGGCGTTCAAGGGCGGCGAGCTGAACATCGAAGAGGCTCGCGAGCTCGGCAAGGAGAAGGACCCGGCGGTACAGACCGAGGCGCTCGCCGCTCTGAAGGCGGCCAAGGCCGGTGCCGGACCCAAGCCTGCTCGGCGCGCCAAGGCCGCCAAGAAGCGGACGGTTCCAGCCCAAGTGGAGCGTCAGGCTGCAGACGCTGCTTCGGACCGGCGGCGGGCGGCGTGTGTTCTCGCCCTGAAGGGCGCGCTCGCCAGCTCCGCGCCACTGGTTCTGGCGGCACTTCAGGGCGGCCACACGTCGGCCGGGGAAGCCGAGTCGCTCGCCGGCGACTTCCTCACCCGATGGGACGGCGCCGAGCGGGCGTTCAGCGAGTGGGCGGCCGATAGTCCCGACCAGGCGGCGCTCGCGTTGGCTCTCGCCCACTGCGAGCTGCGCTACGCCTCATCGTCCACGAGGGCGGAGTGCGACCTGGTATACCTCGGGTGGCTCGCGGCGCACGAGTACGAGCTGACGGACCACGAGCGCCAGCTGCTCGGCACCGACCACGCCTTTACGGCGTAAAGATCCGGAGGACATGATGACCGACCCAGACGCCCAGGTCGCCCTCCGCATCCCGGAGGACGACGGCCGAGAGACCCGTGTGATCGTCGCGGTCAACGAGTCCGGCGGTTCCATCAAGACAACCACTGTCAGCGCGCTCGCCGCAGCCGCGGCAGAGGCCGGCCTGCAGACACTCGCCCTGGAGGCGGACAGCCAGCGCGACCTGTCGCACATCATGGGCTGCGACGACCCGGACGCCGATGAGAACATCGCGACGCTCTGGGACGTGGTGGACGGCATCGCCACCCTGGACGAGGCCGTCATTCCCGCCCGGCGCGGCGAAGGCGGGCCGGCGATCCCCAACCTCTGGCTGATCCCCGGGTCCCGCAACCTCAAGGACCTGGACGAGAAGCTCATCGGCACGATGATGCGTGAGCTGTGGCTGCGCAAGATGATGCCCTTGTTGCGCGGCCGGTTCGACGTCATCTTCATCGACTGCCCCGGTGACCTGAAGCTGACCACCAAGGGTGCGCTGCTGGCGGGTGACGAGGTGATGGCCTGCGTCAAGAGCCAGGAGAAGGAAGCGCGCGCGCTCACTGAGCTGGAGCTGACCCTGGCGGCCATCAACGAGGCGTTCGGTGAGCTCGGCATCAGCCTTCAGGTGGACTGGGTGGTGATAGGGGAAGCCGTGAGCGACAAGAGCCAGGGCAAGGTCTACGAGGACGCCGAGAGCCAGCTCCGCGAGGCCTACGGCGACCTGGTCGTGAGGCCGTCCGTCCGGCGCAGCACGAAGGTTGCCGAGGCATACTCCGCGCAGATGCCGCTCCTGCTGTGGGCCCCGAACAGCGAGCCCGCCAAGGAGTACCGAGCTGTCGCCGCGGCCATGGGACTCACCAAACCGGCAGCCGTCTTTACGCCGTAAAGATTGCGCCCCAGGAACAGGGGCAGCCGGAAACGCAAAATGGGCCCGTTCTCGGATCGGAGAACGGGCCCATTTGCGCGTACGGGGTCAGGCCGGGACGCGGCCGTCGGCACGGTCCAGACCGATGGCACGGGAGGCGGCGGGCCAGATGGCGCCGCAGATGCGACACTCGTGGCCGAGCGGGCTGGGGGTGCTGAGGGCTCGCATCCTGGCCGACATGTAGTGGCCGGTGGTGGTCAGGCGGCTGCAGTCGGGGCAGCGGCTGGAAACGGCCAGCAGCTCGAAGTCGCCCAGGCCGGGGACCTCGAGCAGGGTGACCGCCTGGGCGCTGGCCTCATCGGGGTTGGCGAACTCGAAGCTCCAGCCGCCTTCGCCGTCCTCGTCGACCGGCTGCCCGGTGAGGGTGCCGAAGGTGTGGGTGATGCGCGGAAGCTCGCCGACCATCGGCCGGTAGCGCTCGACTCGTTCGGTGCGCAGCAGGCGGTTGGCGGCGGCGGTCATGCGGCGGGGGTCGTGGTGGCCGAGGGCGAGGAAGGCTTCGGCGTCTTCGTCGCAGGTGGCGATGGTCAGGCCGTAAAGGGTGGTGAAGCCGGTGGGGACGGTCATGTCGGTGGTCCTCCTGGTGGTCAGTTGGAGTGCTGGCGCAGGTGCTTGGTGACCTCGGTCGCAGGCGGAGCAGGTGGCGGCGTAGCCGGTGCGGCCGGTGCAGTCGCTGGTCGGGTCCTTGGGGTGGCCGGTGCGCTGGTTGACCTGGTGGGTGCAGGGGGTGCCGTCGGTGTGGACGGGGGTGATGGGCATGGTCACGCGGGCCATCGGGCGGGTTCCTTCCCGGTGTTAGGCGGCGAGGGTGTGGGTGAGGGTCTGGCGGCGGCCGCGGCGGCCGCGGCCCTTGTCGGCGTACATCGCCTGGTCGGCGGCGTGCAGGAGCGCCGACAGGCCGAGGTCGGGGTGGCCGGTGGTGCGGGTGGCGGTGCCGATCGAGGCGCCGACGGCGAGGACCTGGCCGTCGTGCTCGACGGGCTGCTCGAGCAAGGCGCGGAGCTTGACGATCCGCTCGGGCAGGTCGGCGGGGTCGGTGTCGAGAACGACGGTGAACTCGTCGCCACCGAGCCGACCGCACGCGGCGGCGGGCCCGGCCCAGTCGGCGAGGCGGCGGCCGACAGCGGCCAGGACCGCGTCCCCGGTCTCGTGGCCGTGGGTGTCGTTGACCGCCTTGAAGTCCACCAGGTCGAGCAGGACCACCGCCGGCGCGGTGGTGAGCAGCTGCTCGGCGGCGGTGGTGAAGGCGGCGCGGGTGGGCAAGCCGGTGAGCGGGTCGCGGCGCGCGGTCTCCAGGCGCCGGGCGAGGTCGTCGCGTTCGGCGAGGAGCGCCAGGGCGGCGGGCAGCAGGGCGGCGACGTCGCGGTGCAGCGTCCAGGCGGCGTCGATCGCCGGGTCGGAGTCCGGGCCGGGGCCGAGCGCATGCTGGTAACGGGCCAGGCTGGCCTGGGTGCGGGCTATCGCCTCGGGCAGGCCGGCGGTGATGGTGCCGGGCATGGCGGTGCTCCCCTCGATGGCAGGTGGTTGGTCAGGGCTGCTTGGGCTGCAGGGCGATCAGGCGGCCGACGCGGACCTGGTGGTGGCCGGCCCAGCCGCGGTGCGGATGGTCCGGGTCGACGGCGAGCACCACGTGCTGCTCGGTGGCGAGCGTCCAGGCGGCCCAGGGCAGGTCGATCACGTGCGGGCTGGAGGCGTTGACGCGGGTCGCGGTGGCGATGCGCAGCAGGAACAGCGCCATCCGCTGGCTGTAGACGGCCGGGGACTCGCTCTTCGCCCGGGCCGGGGTGGAGGCGCTGACGTAGTCGCCGAGCGGTCGGATCGCGGAGCCGGCCGGGCCGTACGGCCGGGGCTGGTGCAGGCCCCAGGCGGGGTCGAGCAGGTCGGCGTCGGGCGGGCAGTAGCCGATCACGGCCTCGCTGCCGCCACCGGGCAGGGGCCGGGAGGTGTAGAGGAGGGCGTAGGCGCCCCAGTCGGGGCCGGCGCCGCCGCCGGTGCGGGACAGGGTGGCCTGCCCCGCACCGGTGACGTGGCCCGGCCCAGCGGTCGGGCGGCCGGCCATGGTCAGCCGGCGAGCGTGTCGGGGTGCGCGGCGTACCAGTCGCGCAGCACCGTCTGGGGGATGGAACCGCGGTCCGCGACCGGGCGGCCGTTCTGGTTAGCCCAGGCGCGGATGATGTCGCGGGTGGCCTTGTCGGCGGGCTGCGCCAACTCGGACCCGCCGGACGCGGCGGCCGGAGCCGCAGTGGTGGACTTGCCGGCCTTCGCCTCACGCAGCGCCTGCTCCGCTTTCGCCAGCTGCGCCCTGAGGTTGGCGACCTTGGCCTCGTAGGCGGCCACGGCCTGGTCGGCGGTGCGCTGCGCGGTGAGCTTCTCCAGCGCCTGGCGGGCCTGGTCGGCCAGGCGCTGGACCTTGGCCTGCGGGTGCTGCGCGGCCCAGGCGAGGAGCTCGTCCACGGCGGTGCCGAACTCCGAGTCCGGCCCGGCCTCGGTCTGTTCGGCGGTGAGGGTGTCGGACACGGTGGTACCTCCGTGGGTCTGGTCGGGACGGCCGGCGGTCCCGGCCTGGGTGGCGAGGTGCGGTGCGAGCCGAGCGAGGTCGTCCTCGCCGCTGGGCAGACCGAGCGCGGCCAGGAGCAGGACCAGGTCCTCCTCGTCGCGGGCGCTGCGGGCGGTGCGCACGGCGGCGTCGGCGTCCTGCTGCGGCTCGGTGGGGGACAGGTCGATGCTTTCGGCGGCGATCAGGACGGTGGCCGGGTTGGCGGTGTCGCTGGGCATCGGTTAGCCGATCGCGGTCGGCGCGACGAGGAAGCGCGTGTCCCAGGACGCCAGGGTGTAGAGGTCCAGAACCTCCAGGAGCAGCTCGTCGATCTCAGCGTCGTCCCCGGCGTCCGCGTCGGAGACGTAGACGCACGGCGGCTCGCTCAGGCGCAGGTGGACCGCGAGGCGGCGGGCCGGGGCGTCGTCGATGGCCACCTCCGGGCGCAGCTCCCAGATCTGGCCGGGGGCGGCGAGGACCAGCGGGTCGCCGTCGGTGGCGCGCTCGCACGCCAACCTGAGCGCGACGGGTTCGGGCAGCAGGTCGTCGCGCTGCAGGCCGGTGGCGATGCGGCGGATCAGGGTGGCGGCCAGGTGCGGGCCGAGGATCAGGTCCAGCGGCACGGTGTGGCCGTGGTCGTCAGTGCTCATGCTGCGGTCTCCTTCGGGCTCGACGTGCTGGCGGTGGGGCGGCGGAGGGCGGCGAGGAGTTCGGCGCGGTGCTCGGCCGCACGCGGGTCGGGCAGCACGGCGGCGCCGAGGGGCCGGACCGCGGGGATGGGGCGGCGGGTCGGCCGGAGGGCGGGGCACTGGGGGACGAGCTCGGCGGCCAGGCGCCGGTCCAGCTCGTCGGGCAGTTGGCCGGTCACCGGGTGCCGGCCTTCGGCGCGCCGACGATGACGGGGCTCATGAGTAGCAGGTGGAGCAGGGAGGCGTCGTTGCTGGAGTGGGTGGCGGGCAGGCCGCAGTTCCAGCAGTCGGCCTCCGGGCCGGACCAGGCCGTGGAGCAGGAGGCGCAGGCGTAGCGGGCCCGGCTCGGGCGCGGGGCCAGGCGGCCGATCGAGCGGATCGTCAGCGCGGCCTGGCGCCGCTGGTCCGAGGACGGGGTGCGGGCGGAGACGGTGTGGGTGAGGAGCGCGGTCGCCATACTGAGTTGTCCTTCGGTCTCGTGTCGGAGGGCGCGCTCGGGTGAGGCCGGTCGGCTGTGAGAGGTCGTGGCCGGCCGTGCCCGGGCGCGGTCGAGGCCCGCCCGACGTGGTCGCCGGGCGGGCCTCGGTGGTGTTGCTGTTGGTGGGTCAGAACGGGCAGTCGTCGGGGGTGGCCTTCACGACGCCGTCCCAGGGGTCCTCGTCGGTCGGCGAGTACGGCTGGGGCGGCGTGGTGCCGAGGCAGAGGTGCCGGTAGCCGCCCTCGAAGGTGAAGCCGCTGCCGCCGCAGCCGCAGTCCTGGCCGTGGGCGTAGTGGGTGCGGCCGGCCGGGCAGTCGACGGGCTCCTGGTGGACCGGCACGTAGATCCCGTCGCCCTGGTCGTCCCAGGTCATGATCTCCAGCACCATCCCGGTACCACCGCACCCCCCGACGCAATCAGCGTCGTGCGGCTCGTCCGGGCACGTCGAGCCGTCCTCGTCGTAGTCCCTCTCGCCCAACACAGCGGCGGCCTGGCACAGCAGCCGCTCGGCCTCGCCCAGCCGGTCGGCCTCCTCGCGGTGGCCTGCCGCGGACAGGTCGGCGGTCAGGTCGCGGACCAGGTCCGCCAGGAAGTAGGCAGGAGCCTGCTCCCGCAGCGCTTCCAGCACCTCGGTCGGGTCCGACCAGGTGCCGGAGGCCAGCCAGTCGTGCAGCTGCTCCACCTCGCCGCCGAACACGCGCGGGCCGTACGGTCCCAGCTCCTTCTGGCTGGTCGGCTCGGTCGCCTCCGGGACCGCGGCGGGGGTGGGGGTCGTGGTGCTGGTGCTGCGGCGCAGGCCCAGGGCGATGCCGGTGGTGGCCAGCACGGTGACCGTGCAGGCCGCGGTCAGCAAGGTGGTGCGCATCGTGATTCGTCCTCCGGTTGCTGGTGGGCGGGGTGTCGGGTGGTCAGGTCCAGGCGCTGGTGAGGTCGTCGCTGACCCCGGTGTCGCCGCCGTCCCGGATCTCCTGGACGTGGGCGAACCCCTCGCCGGGCAGCTGGGCGACGGTGGGCAGGAAGCGGTGCTGCTCGACCAGGACGTGGTCAGGCACGACGCGGGCCCGGCCGGCGTTGCGTTTCCGGCTGAGCTCGAGGTCGGCGGTGAACAGCAGCGCGGCGGCCGGGCGCTGCCAGTAGCGGGCTCGGGCGAGCAGGCCGGCGCGCACGTGCGCAGCAGGTCGGTGTTGTTCCCTGTCAAGTTCTTGTGTTCAGGGAACCGGTAGCGAGGCGGGGCTCCGCTACCGGTTAGTTCCGGCGGATACCGCAGGAGTGGTGACGGTGACGGCCCGGGACCGCCGGTCAGCAGTAGAGGCCGTCGTCCTCGTCCGGCTCGTTGGTGTCACAGAAGGCCGTGACGTGCACGGTGACGTCGTGAAGGGTGGCGCTGGCCGTGTGCTGGGCCCGGCGGAGGAAAGGGGTCACGGTGACCGGCACGCCGACTTTGGCGGCCCACTGCGTGACGGCTTCCAGGTCCTCGTCAAGCTGGATCTCCAGGAAGGCCCCGGCCTTTCCGCCGGCGTCGCTGCCGGTGGCGTGCATGCGTGCCACCGGCAGCTCGGGGTGGTCGGCCAGAACCGCGGTGGCGGCCTGGGCTGCCGTGAGGGCGTGCTGCGCTTGGTGGACGAGATCGGTGGGGTCGAGTGCGGTGGACAAGAGCTTCTCCTCGTAGGTCGAAGACGAGCTGAATCTGCGGGCCTGCGCTTGGTCATGCCTCCAGGAGCGCCGTGCCGTACAGCCCGGTGAGCAGGGCGTCGATCGTCTGGTACAGGTCGGTGTGCTCAGTGATGGTCGGGTCGGTCACGTCGTAGTGACCCAGCGGCCGGCGGCGGTAGGTGAGCCGGGCGGAGTTGAACCGGAAGCCGTAGGCATGCTTCTCCCAGCCCTCGTGGTTCGGGTCGTAGGTGAAGGTGGCGAGGATGTCGAAGCTGTGGCGCTGGTGTTCGGTGCGGGCCTCCACGGTGAAGTGGATCCGGTCGCGGCTCTCGCCGTGGGTCTGGCCGGTGGAGCGGGTGAAGCCGGGCAGGCTGGTGATGTTCTCCACGAACAGGCCGGCCTCGCCGGTGACGTAGTCGCGTACCTCTCCGTCCTGGTACCGGAAGGTGATCGCGCTCTCCCCCTTGGGCGTCTCCTCGGGGAGCAGGCCCGGGAAGATGAACTCGCTGCGGCTGTAGGCGTGCCATTCGGGCTTGGCGTCCTCGACGGTGCTGTTCTCGCGCGCGCACTTGTTGCACACGGAGTCGATGCCATCGATGACCACCGAGCTGAACGGGCCTCCGCAGCAGCAGCAGATGAAGCCGTGGAGGTCCCGCGTCCAGTCGCGGATCGGCGCGGTGTTGAGGACCAGGTTGTTCCAGGAGCCGATCGCCTCGGTGACGGTGTCCTGCCGCTCGCCGGCGTACTCGGCGTAGACGGAGGCGGCCCTGTCGCGGCCGTGCACGGCGATCAGTGCGCGCGCCCAGGCCGTCTGCACGGTCTTGGCCTGCTCGGTGAGGTCGGGGCGACCGTTGTACTTCACCAGGACGCCCAGGCCGGCGTCGTCAGCGAACAGGCGTCCCATCTCGGCCAGCAGGCGCTTGCGGGTGCTCCGGGTGGTGGCGGTGGACATGCGGTTCTCCTTAGTTCTGGGGGGGTCGGTGGTTGCCAGGTGGTTCAGGAGAGTTCAGTACTGCTGGCCATCGGCCGTTTCTGTTAAACAGAAAACACTTGCCACCACTGACTTGTCAACCCGCTTGCGCAGGCGGAGACTAGATTCTGTTCAACAGAAACGGAGAGGTGAGATGGGGCGTCCGGCGACGGGGCAGACCAAAGTGATGGGGTTCCGCCCCCCGAAGGCGCTGCGGGAGGAGTTCGAGGGACTCGCGGCTGCCGAGCAGCGAACCCCGTCCGACGCGCTCATCGAGGCGATGCACGACTGGGTCAAGAAGAAGCGCCGCGAGCGCCCGGCGGACGCGCAGTGACCGGTGCCCTCCGGCGGCGCTGCCCCGGGCCGGCCGACGGCCGGCCCGGGGCCTGGGAACCGCACGACGTTAGGTTGCGAAGCTGCGCTCGGAGAGCGCGAGGCGGGCCAGCTCCCAGTCGGTGGCCTCGCCCAGGATGCTGTCCTGACGGAAGGTTCTCCCGGGCTGGTTGAACGGCTCGTAGGCGGTGGCGGCCAGGGTGGGCGTGGTGGTGTCGGTGGTCACGGAGTCCTCCTGTCGGGGTCCGGCCGGGCGGCCGCGCCGCCCACCACGTCGCCCCGCCCCGGGCCTGGCTGGCTCGGGGCGGGGCGACGTGGCAGGCAGCATCCAGGCCCGGACGAAGGTCAGAGGTGCTGGAGCTCGGCGCTGCTCTGGGCGACGGGCAAGGCCCGGGACGCGGCGGCGGCCACACGCTGGCGCAGCTCCTCAGCGGCTCGGACGGAGTCGAGCAGTTCCCGGTAGAGCGCGTACTGGCCGGGATCGTTGAGGTCGAGGTTGGTCTCTGCCGCGGCCGCGAGGCTGCACAGGTAGACCACGACGTCGGCACTTTCCTGGTGCAGGCCGACCAGGCCGGGCTGGAACGCGAGCGGGCTGGTCAGCTTCTGCAAGGCGGCGTGGAGATCGGTGTCGTGGCCGGCGCTGGCAGCGGCGTAGTTGGCCTCCAGGGCGGCGGCCAGGGCGGCCGGGTCGTGCAGGGCGAACTCGTAGCCGAGGCGGCGTGCCAGGCGGGCGGGCAGGAAGCGGAGCAGGCGGTTCACGGGACCTCCAGAGGCGGTGACGGGGTCCGGCCGGGCGGCCGCGCCGCGCACCGGCCCCCGCTCCGGCCGGGCGGGTGGCCGGGCGGGTGCGTGGTCCGGTGGGCAGCGTGAGCACCCGGTTCAGGGTCAGCGAGCCCGGTTGGTGCGCTGGTCGATGGTCTGCTCGCTCACGCGGCGCCGCCGACGGTGAGGAGGGCGGCCGTGGCGACCGTGATGACGGTGACGACGCTGAGGTCCGCCGCCCAGACCAGCAGGCGCATCTTGCGGTCGCAGATGGCGCAGAGCGCCTGGAGGCGGGAGAGGCGGACATCGTGGGTCAGGGCCGCGGCCAGTTCGTCCGTGTTCTTGCAGGCGGCCCAGCGGGAGAAGCTGTTGCTGCGGGCGTGGTCGAGGCGGGGCCTGACGACCAGGACCGCGAGGACGGCGGCACCGACCAGGCTCGCCGTGCCGATCGCGGCCAGTACGGAGGCGAGCAGGGGTGCCTTGCCGAGCGCGGCGACGGCCGCGACCAGGACACCGTCGAGGGCGAGGAGGAGCGAAGCCTTGCTGTCGGTGCGGGCGATCTCGCCGGCCATCAGAAGGCCTCGCTGCGGGGGAAGTCCGCGCAGTCCTGGGCCTGGGCCAAGTGGGCGGCCGCGAAGTCGAGCAGCTGCTGCTGGTGCTCGCCGGCCGCCGCGGGGATGGCCCGCAGGTACTGGCCCGCGGCGAGGAGGTGCTGGCCAGCCGCGTGGAGCCGGGTGTCCAGGAGCAGGTGGGCGGCGTCGCGGACCAGCGCGGTGAACGCCGCCGGGGAGAGGGCGGTGCGCTCGTCGGTCGCGGCCAGGTCGGCCAGGCCCGTGGCGTGACGGCCGATCAGCGTCCGGACGGTCACCGGGTCGCTGTCCTGGGGCGGCAGCGCCTGCGCGGGGGCCGGGGCCAGGTCGTGGCAGTAGACCTCCACCTGGTCGCGGCCAGGGATGTTGATCCGGCCGGTGACCGTCACCGGCTGCCCGACCTCGACGAAGTCTCGGTCGCGCAGCGCCATCCAGGTGCGCGGGAAGACCCGCAGGTCGATCTGCCCGGTGACGTCGGCGAGCGTGAGGGTGGCCCACTCGTTGCCGGACTTGTTGGTGTGCCGGCGGGCCTGGGTGATGGTGCCGGTCAGCCGGACCTCCCCCTCGGTGCGGCCCGAGGTGCGCAGGTCGGCGATGGTCGGGCGGGTCGGGGTCTGCGGCGGGCAGACGGCCTGAGCGATGATCACGTGGTCCTCCAGGGCGGTCGTGGTCTCGGCCGGGCGGCCGCGCCGCTCACCGGGCCGCGCCTCGCCTCGCCTCCTGGCTGGGTGCCGAGAGAGGGGCGCGGACCGGTGGGCAGCGTCAGTGCCGGGGTGGGACGGTCAGCTGTGCTGGAGCGCGGCGGATGCCGGGATGGTGGGCAAGGTGCGGGTGGTGGCGGCGGCGATCTGGCGCTCGAAGTCCTCCGCTGCACGGGCCGCGGCCAGCAGGTCCGCGTACAGGGCCCGCTGGTCGGGGTCAGCGGGGTCGAGGTTGATCTCGGCGGCCGCGGCGAGGGTGTTGAGGTAGGCGGTGGTGTGCGCCTGCTCGCGGTGCAGGTCGACCAGGCCGGGCTGGAAGTGGCCGGGCTCGGTCAGGCGCGGTAGGGCCTTGCGGAGGTCGGCGGGCTGGACCGACCAGGCGTCGGTGTGGGCGTCCTCGAGTGCGGTGGCGAGCTCGGCCGGCTCGAGGTGGGCGTAGTGGTAGCCGAGGGCGCGGAGCAGTCGGGCGGGCAGGAGGCGGAGCAGGCGGGCGGTCACGGATCCTCCGGTACGGGGTGGCGGTGAGGGGTTCGGCCGGGTGGCCGCGCCGCGCACCACGGCGCCCCGCCCGCCGGGCCTGGGCGGCACGGAGGCGGGGCGCGGTGGTGGGCAGCGTCAGTACCCGGGGGCCGACCGGTCAGGAACGGGCGGCGGCCACCGCGTCCTCGATGGAGAGGCCGAGCACGGGGTGGGTGGGTGCCTGGCTGACCGGGACCCACTCGCCGTCGGTGAGGGAGCGGACGCCGGCGCCGCTGGGGACGGCGTGGTCGCCGTAGAACGCCTCCAACAGCGGGGCGCCGCTGCTCCAGTGGTCGTAGTGCCGCCAGGTGAAGCCGAGCGGGTGGTAGTGCTCGCCCTCGGGCAGGTAGGCGACGGTCAGGTCGAAGACCCGGCCGGTCTCGGGGTGGGTCCAGGAGGTCAGGCCGATCTCGGTCTCGGGGACCGGCCGGCCCTCGCCGTCGAGGTGCCGGTCCATCCACTCGATGGTGACCAGCAGGCCCTGGTGGTCCCAGGTGTTCGGGTGGGGCCGGCCGGGGCTGTGGAAGTGGACGTGGACGTCGCGGTCGGTGATGGCCTGGCGGCCGCGCAGCTCGGTGGTGACGAGGCGGGCGCGGCCGGCGGCGATCGGCTGGGTGTAGGGGTCTCCGTGCCGGCCGGTGCCGCCGCCGTTGGCCAGCCAGCCGCGTACCGCGGCGTAGACGCGGCCGTCGGCGTCGGGGGCGTCCTCGGTGATCTCCCAGTCGGCGATCACCATCTGGACGCCGTCGGCGAAGTGGAGGGTGCCGTGCTCGGTGTCGGCGATGTGGTGGTCGGGGGTGTTCCAGGACTGCATCGCTGCGGTTCCTTCCAAGCTGGTGGTCTCGGCCGAGCGGCCGCGCCGCTCACCGGGCCCCGCCCCGATACCCGGCTGGTGGCCGGGTGGCGGTGCAGGGGCCGGTGGGCAGCGTGAGCGCCCGGGACGGGGTCAGCGGGCCAGGAGGAGAGCAGCGGCCGTTTCGCAGCCGTGGTGGAACGCCTGATCGAGCTCAAAGGACCCGCAGATCGGGGACAGGCGCTCGTAGAAGGCGCCCTTGCCGGTGGCCTTGGCGAGGCGGGCCAGCGGAAGTCGCCTGTCCGCGACGTAGTGGGTCGCGAACGAGACGGCCAGGGCGGCGGCGACGCGACCGGGCTTGAGGCGCAGGCCCAGCAGGCGCGAGCCGAGCAGGAGGGCGCCGGCCTGGGTGGCGGTGTAGGTCGCGCAGTGGTGGAGGCAGGCGAGCTGGCCTTCGCGGGTGCCGTGCACGGTCTCGGCGCCGGTCTCCTCGTCGCGGTCGACGACGGGGTTGGTGTCGGTGGCGCCCTTGATCCGTGCGCAGGTGTCCGTCTGGACCCACATATCACCGATAGCGGCAGCGGCCCGCAGGAGGGCGTAGGAGGTGGCGAAGCGGGCGGCGCGGTCGGTGGCGGTCACAGTGGTTCTCCGTCCGTTGCTGGGGTGATGTCCGGCCGGGTGGCCGCGCCGTGCACCACGGCACCCCGCCCGCCGGGCCTGGGCGGCACGGAGGCGGGGCGCGGTGGTGGGCAGCGTCAGCGCCCGGTCAGGCCGCGGTGCCGGCGGGGTCGGTAGTGGCCGGCGCTCCCTTGAGGGCCGTGGCGAGGATGGCGGCGTGGTCGAACGCCAGCTGGGGCAGGTCGTCGTACTTCCACCAGCGGGCGGTGCGGGCGTCGTCCCCGGCGGTGATGGGGGTGTCACCCGGGACGACGGCGAGGTAGGCGACGGTGACGTACCGGCCGCGCGGGTCGCGGCCGGGCTGGTCCCAGGCACCGAGCTGGAGCAGGTCCGCGCTGTTCACGCGCACGCCCGTCTCCTCGAACAGCTCGCGGGCAGCAGCGGCCCGACTGGTCTCTCCGGGATCGACATGGCCACCCGGCAAAGCCCAGGCGCCCTCGAAGGGCGGCCAGCCACGTTCGATCAGCAGGACGTGGCCGTCCGGCGTGGTGGCGACCACGTCGGCGGTGAACCGGATCGGCTCGAAGACTTCGGTCATATCAACTCTCCTGGCAGTGGTGGGTCCGGCCGAGCGGCCGCGCCGCCCACCACCGCGCCCCGCCTGCCAGGCCTGGGCGGCACGGAGGCGGGGCGCGGTGGTGGGCAGCGTCAGTGCCCGGAACAGGTCAGCTGGCGAGGTGCCACAGGAAGAGGGCGACCAGGCCGAGGAGGACCAGCAGGAGCTGCGGGGAGATGCCGCGGGATGCTTCGAGTTCCTTGATCTCGGCGTAGATGGCGTTGACCTCCTTCGTCATGCCGTCGTGGGCGGCGGCGCCGGGCGGCAGGTTGCCGAGGACGGCGGCGCGTTCGGCCATGAGGGCGCGCAGTTCGGCGAGGCGGGCGTCGCGGGATATGGCCCAGGTCATTGGGGTTGGTCCTCTCGTGGCTCGGCGGTGCGGGCCGGGGCCGCAGTTGGCGGCCCCGGCAGGGCGGGTGTCGGCGGGGTCAGTTCTGGCCGGTGTCGCCGCCTGCGAGGCGGCGGCCGTTGATGTCAACCTGCAGGCGCTGGACGTCAACGACGACGGCCTCGATGCGCGGCTCGGGCACCTGGACGGTGACCGGGACCACCGGCGCCGGGGCCGGGGCGGTGGTGGGCTGGGCGGGCGGCTCGTTGACGACGGTGAGGTGGGTGGTGATCCAGCTGCCGGTCAGAGCCAGGGCGGCGAGCACGGCCCAGGCGAGGGCGGCCAGTCCGGCGGCGACGGGCCGGGCCTGGGTGTTGGTGCCGGACCAGACCATGGCGACGGTCAGCGCGCCGAAGACCAGGGCGCCGAGCTGGACGCCGACGGTGGCGCCCCGGCGCAGGGCCCGGATCAGGATGAGGGCGCCGGCCAGCCCCCAGGCGGTGTAGAGGGTGCGGGGCCCGGCGGCCAGGCCCGTGCTGTGCTGCGCGAGGTAAGCGTGGATCGGCTGGTTGACCGTGTTCCACAACCGGCTCGCGGGGATGGTGGAGTGCTCGGGCTGGATGATCCACCGCAGGGAGTGCAACACGTACGGGCCGAGGCTGAGGACCAGCACGGTCAGGATGGTCAGCGAGAAGAGCGCGAGCACGGCGGCCGCGCGCCAGTCCCGTTCGTCGTAGGCGGCACGCAACCGATTGGTGTGGGCGGTGTTCCAGGTCAGGTCGGGCTCCTCGGTGTCGGGGCGGGTGCTCTGCTGGGCGGCGGCGAGGTGCTGCTGGGACATCGGGCTGACTCCTTGTCAGGACAGGCTGGGCAGCCGGCCGCCGTTCAAGGCGGCGGCCGGCAGGAACTGCTGGACGGTCAGGCAGCGGTGGTGAGGGCGGCGAGCTGGTCGCGTTCGGCGTCGGTGAGGTCCGTGCAGGGCAGGCAGCTGCCGATGGTCTTGAGCGGCAGGCAGTGGTCGTAGCGGGTGCGGCACAGCGGGCAGGTCTGACGGGCGGCCATCGCCCGCTCCAGGGCGGTGGCGCGGCCCGGCGTCATCGCCCGCACGGGAAGGGCCTGCTCGACGCGGTACAGGAAGCCGATGCGCTTGCCGCGCCGACAGACCACCTGGGCTGTCGGTTCCTGGCCCGCCGGGCGCAGGCCCATGCCGCGCAGCTGACGCCGGGTGGCAAGGCCCTTGGGGGCGTAGCGCCATGGGTAGGTCGGCAGCCCGCCGTGCCGCTCGCCGGTCGGGTCGAGATCGGATGCGCGCACGACAGGCCCCCTGTCAGTCGCGCTTCTCGAAGCAGGACTTGCAGTTCTCCGGCTGCGGCTCCTCGCTCTCCCAGTCCCTGTAGCCGAGGTGGCGGGAGCAGAAGTAGCCACCGCAGCCGTCGTCGGGCGTGCCGGGCCAGGATCCGCACAGGTTGTCCACGCCGCGGTCGATCGGCTCGGTGCAGCCGTCCTGCTCGCAGACGGCCTCGACGGCGTAGCCGGCCTCGATCTCGATGCCGTCGGCACGGGTGACGGTGTAGTAGGCGTAGCCCATCAGGTCCTCCAAGGCGGTCTGGGTTCCGGCCGGTCGGCCGGCCCCGCCCCCGAAGCGCGCCGCCCACCCGGCCGGAGTGCGGCAGGGTGGGCGGGATGCGGCTCGGGGACGAGACCGGTCGGCCGGGGTCAGGAGCCGTTCGCGGCGGTGCGGAGTCGGTCGGCTTCGGCGGTGGCGGCTTCGAGGGGTTCCCGGACGAGAGGGCCCGCGGTGCACCAGACCGGTTCCGGGTCCGGATCGGGGGCCGGCTGCTCTTCGCCGACGGGCAGGTAGATGCCGGGCAGGTCGTCCTCCCACAGCGGGGCGGGGCGGCGGTTCAGGAGCTGGAGCAGGCGGGCGAGTCGCAGTCGCACGGGCTTGTCCTTCGGTTGATGTCGGTTGGCTCAGCCGTTGTGGTTGGTGATGGAGCCGCGCCACCCGGCGGACTGCTTGCCGATGTTGGTCTGGTGGGTGCGGTGGACCAGGGCCAGGACGGTGCCGGTCGCACTCGCCCCGTCGCCGCTGGCCGTGGCGGAGGCCCCGCTGCCGCTGGTGGCGCCGGAGGTGACGGAGCGCAGCTTGCCGATCAACGCGGCAACGCCGATGACGACGGCGCCGACCAGGACGGCGGCCCACTTGAGGACCTCGCCGAGCTTGTCGGCGTGCGGGGCGACCTCGGCGACGGCGGCGCCGATCACCCACACCGCGCCGCTGGCCGCGAGCGCCGTGACGGAGCCGACGAGCAGGTACTGGCGCACCGCCAGCGGCATGCCCTGCTCGGGAGCGGGCTGCACCGGGGCTGCGGGGACCGGCTGCGGCTCCGCGGCCGCGATGGCGAGCGGGTTGTGGACCGGCACCGCGACGGCCTCGCCGCCCACGATCGCGGGCACGAACTCGGGGCCACCGGGCGCGGGGCGCAGCGGGACGGCGAGGATCTGGCCGTCGAGGATGACCGGGGTGTATCCGGCCTCCAGGATGTTGATCTGGGGGTCCGCCGCCCGGTCGGCGGCGGTGTGCGAGGCATTGGTGGGGGTGTTCACCGGGGGCTCCTTCGAGGGGCTGGGTGCGGGGCGGGGAAGCGGGTGTATGGGGCGGCTCGGCGCCTTCCAGGGCCGCCGGGCCCGGCCCGGTGGCGGGCAGGTCCGGCGGCCCCAGGAGAGGCCGGGAGAGGGGCGTGTGAGGCCGGGTCAGCGGGCGGCGGGCGCCCAGGTGCGGAACGCCCGGGCGGGGGCGGCCGCGTGCGGGGCCAGGGTGCCCTGGCCCGGTGCGGACCGGGCGGTGAGGTGGATCCGGGTCGCCCGGGTCAGGCGGTGGTTCAGCGCGGCGCCGTCGATCAGCCGCACCGACCAGGCCGCCACCCGCAGCCCGACGCCGGCGCTGCGGCCCATCACGCAGATGGCGTGGGCCAGGCGCGCGATCTCCTCGTCGGCGGCGATCTCCGGCCAGTCGGTCAGGGTCAGGGTGATCAGCGGCCGCTGCGGGGTGGGCGCGTAGGGCAGGTCGGGGTCGGTGCCGGAGCGGCGCCGGCCGATGGTGTCGAAGAGGTCGCCGAGCATCTCCAGGGCCTGGCCGCGCTCGGTGGCGGTGCGGACGCCGTGGTCGGTCCGGCCGGTGGTGCCGAAGCCGTGGGCGACGGCGCGGCCGTCGATGAGGCGGGAGTCGATCAGGGGCGTGGTCGCCTCGGCGGCGGCCAGGTGGTCGAGCAGGGTGCTGGTGCCGGAGCCGGTGGGCGCGGCGATCAGGGTGTGGGCGGCGCCGTACTGGTTCCACAGCGGCAGCAGGGCCTGGGAGCCGTCGGTGTGGCGGCCGATCGCGACGGTGCCGGCGGCGGCGTCGAGGAGCTGGTCGGCCGGCGGCCGGGGCACCGAGGTGGCCAGGAGGGCGGCCTCCTCGGCCTCGAGGATCAGGCTGGTCTTGCCGCTGGTGGGGGTGCCGGTGATGAGCGGGTGGCGGATGTCCATGGCGTGGTCCTTCCGGAGTGCGTGGTGCCCGCCGCCCCGGGGTCGGGGCGGCGGGCAGGGTGGGTGGGTCAGGCGGCGGCCAGGGCGGTCAGGGAGCCCCAGGCGCCGTGGCCGAGGTCGATGACCTCGCCCTTCTCGGCGGCGCGCTTGAGGGTGGAGGAGACGGTGGACAGCGGCATCTTGAGCTGGGCGGCGATGATGCCGGTGGTGGCCTGCTCCTCGCGCTCGAGGAAGGCGAGGATCGCCTTCTTCTTGTCGCCGCGGGCCGGGGTGCTGCCGGTGGTGACCGTGGTGGTGACCAGTTGGTCGAAGGAGACGGCGGGGGCGGACAGCTTGTCGAAGGACACCTTCGCCGCGGCGACCGTGCCGGCGCCGCTGCCCTTCTTCTGCGGCTTGCCCTTCCCGGCCGGCTTGGCGTCGGCGGTCTCCTCCTGCGGCTCGTCGGTGACCCCGGGGACGGCCGGGAGCTCGCCGCGCCGGCGGGCCGCCAGGCGGTCGCGCCACTCGGTGTACAGCGGGCCGATCTCCTCGGCGGCCTCGGCGGAGACGACCGCCGGGGTGCCGCGCTTGGCCCACCGGGTGGCGATCCCCGACCGCTCGGGGGACCAGCCGCGGAACATCGCGGCCCGCTCCTCGACGCCCTTGAGGTAGCCCATGCCGGAGGTCGGCACCCCGGGCTCGTCGGGCCACACCGCCGGGATGTCGTTCGGGTCGGCGGGCAGGTTGATCACGTACCCGGCGGAGCGCTCGGTGGTGCGGAAGGCGATGTTGTTGCCCGCGGTCAGCGGCTGGCGCAGCTTCGGCGTGCCGAGCGAGTCGAGGGTGGGCAGGTGGGTGACCAGGCGCAGCTTGATGCCGACCTTGCGGCCCAGGATCGCGATCCGCACCGCGTAGTCCAGGGCCTCGGGGTAGTTGCCCCACACGTCCTGCCACTCGTCGATCGTCACCGAGATGAGCGGCTCCTCCGGGGTGGGAGACCAGTCGGTGTCGCCGAACATCAGGTCGCCGTCCTCGTCGTACCAGACGGTCAGCGCGCTCGCCTTGGAGCGGCGGGTGAGCTCGGCGTCGGCGGCGATCAGCATGCCCATGCACTCGTCCACGCCGGGGGCGAAGTAGGACAGGTAGTCCTGCCAGAACCCGAAGGACTTGCCTTCCTGCGGGTCCCCGCCCCAGGAGGTGACCAGGCCGGAGTGCCGCTCGATCGCGAACAGCGAGCGCAGCAGCGCGGACTTGCCGGAGCCGGTCGCACCCGAGATGTGGGTGTGGACCGCGCCCCAGCCCGGCCGCCACATCTGGTACTGGGCGGGGCCGCCGTCGATGTGCAGGCCGAGGCGGGCGATGCCGGTCTTCACGTCCAGCGCCTCGGGCCCGGGGAAGACCGGCACCTTCTTGAGCGGGTTCTTGTCGTAGACCAGCAGCTTGGCCTTGTCGGCCGCGCCGCCGGGCACGCCGTCGACCGCGATGGAGGAGATCGGCAGCCCGTAGGCGGAGGCGATCATCGTGGTGGCGGAGATCGCGGTCGCGGTGGTCTGCCGACCGCCGTCCAGCTCGATCACCGCCTCCCAGGCACCCTCGCCGGTGTCGACCGGATCGACCAGGGTCGAGCCGGGCAGCGCGCCGCGGCTGGCGCCGACCTTCTCCGCCCAGCGGGCGATCCGCTCCTCCTGGCCGAGCGGGGCAGTCTCGGTGGTGGCGCGGATCCGGCGCCGCCACCACCACGGGATCGCGGTGGCGGGGGTGAGCGCCAGCCACCACCAGCCCGTCATCGGCACCTCGAAGGGGCCGGTGTGCGTGATCGGCATCGCGGTCAGCAGCAGCCCGCAGGCCGTGGCGGCCGCCGAGGTGCGCACCAGCTCGGCGCGGCGCATCGGCCGGTCCGGCGGGGCCGGCAGCGCCCGGTGGCGGTGCAGGAACTTCGCGGTGCGTCCGGTGTAGGGCTTCTTCGCCCGCCAGGCGCGGGCGGCGAAGACGGCGGCGGGCAGGGCTGCGTCGGCGGCGATGGCGCCGATGACGCCGTGCGGGGCGTTGGTCAGGGCCTGGCCGTAGCCGGCCAGGACGAGGGAGGCGGCCAGCGGGGGCAGGTGGCGGCGGTTGCGGTGCAGGCGCCGCCAGGCGCCGCGCGCGAGCCGGCTTCTCAGCGGTGCGCCCTGCTCGGCGGCGGTGTCCGTCCCGGCCGGGGCGGGGGTGCGCTTCTTCACGGTGTGCGGGTTCCTTCCGGGTTCAGTGGGCGAGCAGGATGACGAGCAGGACGATGACCGGCCCGAACATGCCGAGCAGGTAGATCAGGTCCATGGGGTCGCGGCGCATCGGCCTCTCCCTTTCGTGTCGGCGGGTGCGGGTACCGGTTGTGGCACCTCGGCCGGGCACCAGGCCGCCCGCCCCACCTGGCTGGTGGAGCGGGCGGCCTGGTGCCCGACCGGGACGGCGCAGCCGTGGGTCAGAGCCGGTTGTTGTAGGCCTCGCGGCGGGCGGCCGGCACCGGGGCCGAGGCAACCGCCCGGTCGTAGCCGCCGTGGCGCTGCTCGATCGCGAGGCCGGCCTGGCGGGCCATGCCGTTCAGCTCGATCGCGCTGTTCGCGGCGGCGGCCACCGCGGTGGCCTGGCCGACGAGTGCGGCGCCGACCTGCTGGAAGTCGTTCAGGGTCAGCGGGTCGAAGCCGAGTTCGCGGATGGCGTGGTAGTTGCGCTCCGCTTCGCGGACCTTGAAGTTGATCCGCGCGAAGCGTTCGCGGGCGGCGGCCTCCTCCACGGCCGTGGCGGCGACGAGGGCCGCCAGGCCGTCCTGGATCTGGCTGTAGCTGATCTCTGCCATGCGGGGGTGGCCCCTTCTTCGAGGTGATGGTTGGTCGGGTGGCGGGTGGTCAGTCGCCGTAGGTGGTGGTCTCGGCCATGTCGACGTCCGACTGGTTGCGGGCTTCCTGCATGCCGCCGTGGCGGGCCCACACGTTGGCCGACGACTGGGCGGCGTTGCGTTCGGCGAGGTCGGAGGTGCGCAGGTCCTCCTCGCGGGTGGTCTTCAGCTCGGTGAGCTTCTCCACGATCGAGGCGAGCTCGGCGAGCGTCTTCTTGTCGTACTTGGCGGCCGTCGCGGCGTTCAGGGCGTGCTCGGCCTTGGAGCGCAGCTCGGTCAGGCGGGTGACGGCGGCGGTGGCGTCGTCCTTCTCCATCCGGGCCCAGCGCGCCAGCTGGGCCAGGTACTTCATGAGGGACTCGACGCCGTTCACCTCGGTGACCAGCGTGGTGGCGGTGGGCAGGTTGGTCATGGTGCTCCTCGGTGCGGTGGCGGTTGCGGTCCCGCCGCCACCGGCGGCGGGCTCGGCGTCCTTGACGATCCGCAGCGGCGGGTAGTCCGCTCCGGGCGCGGGCGGCACCGCCCCCACCGTGTCGGCCGGCGCGGCCGGAGCCGGAACGACCGGGGCCGGCGACGCCGGAGCGGCGGCCGGGGGCGGGGTGGTGGGCGGTGCCGACGAAGCCGGAGCCGGGGCGGGGGTGGGCGGCGGGTCGGTGTGGACGTGGACGTGGACGGTGGCGTCGGCCTTCGCGGCGGCGTCGGCCGCCTCCTTCGCCTCGGCGACCTTCTCCGGGCTGGGTGCCTTCGGGCCGCCGGTGTTGACCACCTCGTCCTCGACGATCTCCGCGTCGACGATCCCGTCCTCGTCCGGCTCCGGCTGCCCGGCGACCTTGGCGGCCTTGGCGGCCTCCTTGGCCGCCGTCCGCTCGGCCTTGTCGGCCTTGACCTTCGCGCGGCGCTCGGTGATGGCCGTCTTGGTCTCCGGCCAGGCCTTTCGCCAGCCCTCCTTCGCCCCGGAGGTGAAGGTGTAGACGCGGGCGACCGAGTTGATCGCGCCCTGCGCGATCTTCTTGCCCGTCTCGGTGCGGTCGATCGGCTTGGGCGGCTTGGGGGTCTTGGTGTGCTGGGCGGCGGTCTCGCGCCCGGCGGTGACCCCGCCGCCGAGCGCGTACGCGAGCGCCATCATGATCAGCAGTTCCATCGAGGGTGCTCCTCTTTCACTGCATGCCGAAGGCGGAGGCCACCAGGTGGCCGACGAAGTGGGCGATGGCGCTGATCGCGGCGGCCGCGCCCTCGCCGACCTTGCCGGGGATCGCCGTCACGAAGAACGGCATGGTGGCGGCGAGCGCCAGGGTGCGCGGGGTGCACCGGTCGTCGCGGATGTCGATCAGCAGGACCACCGCCGCGCCCAGCGACACCAGCCAGCCCAGCCCGACGCCGACCCAGTCGGTCATCAGGCCGGCCACCGTGTGGTTGGCCCAGGTGGTGGCCGTCGAGATCAGGTGCCCCAGGCCGGTGCCGGCCAGGCCCACCCCGCCCGCGGTGAACATCGCGATGTGCAGCCGGGGCATCTCCAGCTTCGCCAGCGCCGTGTTCAGCGCCCCGGACACCCCGCCGCCGGAGCGGCCGGCGCCGCCACGGTGGCGCCGGCCCATCCCGGCGGTGACGGTCTGCCCGCCGCTGGCGAGCACCTGCATCGCCACGGACAGGGCCATGCTCGCGACGCCGACTCCGGCGCCGACAACAGCCTCGATGACAGCCATGATCGGTCCCCTCCCAAGGGGTGTTGTGGATCACCAAACAGAGGTCGTGGGCCGCCTGGTGACGGCCCGGAAGATCGGTTGCAGCCGCCGCAGGCGGCGACTTGCGGTTACGCATAGTGGGCGGGTACTCTCGCGCGCGCCCGTGCGCCCGCCTACGCGTTAGGCCCACGCGGCTACGCGTAGGGATGCGAATGCGCGATGCGAAATTCGCGATCGGCCCCAGCGGCCGTCACTGACCGTGACGCTTCGCCAGGGCCGTGGAGAGCTGCTTCAGCGCGGTGGCGAGCTGCATCCACTCGCCGTCCTGGGCCGCCTCGGGCAGCCGGCTGATCGTCGATCGCAGGATGTTCCACTCGGCCGCCGCAGCCCCTCTCGGGCCGTCGGCCGCCGCCTCGTTGCGCAGCTGCGCGGCGTGTGCGCCGACCCGCCGGGCCCGCTGCTCGCTGCGCTTCTCGGTCCGCTTGCGCCGCCAGGCCGGCGGCTGGGCGGGGCTGCTCACTGGTGCCTCCTTCCTGGATCGGCTCCGCCGGGGCTGATCCGATCGCTACCGTGGTGTTCGGCGCTTCGGCGCCTTCGCCGGTCACCAGGGCGATTTGAGCGCCCTGGTGGCCAGCGGAAAAGCCGACGATCCGTCAGGCGGCTGCTTCGCCGCCGTCCTGGTCGCTGTTCTTCGTCTCGTCCGAGACCGGCATCTCGTCCTCCAGCGCGGAGGCGATGACCTCGTCCCCGAACTGCGAGTCGTCCGCGAGGCGCTTCTTCGCGTTCCGGATGCGGTCTCCGACCCACGTCTCGCCCTTGCCGTAGCGCTCGCCGATCGCCTTCTGGTCGATCTCCGAGCCCTCCAGCATCAGCCGCGCGACCTCGCGCTCGGCCTGCTCGCGCAGCTGCGAGCGCAGTTCGCGAGGGACCGTGCCGCCGTTTTGCGAGGCGATTTCCGAGGGGAAACGCGAGGTGCCGGTACGGGAGGTGCGAGCGGTCTGCGAGGACAGCCGCTGCTGCCTCGCAGCGGCGCGCTCCTCCGCCTTGCGGCGCTTCTCCTCCGCCTCCGCGGCCTCCTTCTCCCGGCGCTCCCGCTCGGCCACCTGCTGCTGCCTGACCTGCTCTTCCGCCAGCAGGATCTTGGCCTGAGCCTCGCCCTCGGCCTTGATCCGCAGCGCCTCGGCCTCCGCGTCGGCCCGCTTGCGAGCCTCCTCGGTTTCCCGCGCGAGGCGCTCGCGCTCGGCCTCGATTTCCTGCTCGCGGCGGGCCTTGGCGTCCTCGTTTTCCTGAGCGAGCCGGGCCTGCTCGGCCTCGCGCTGGGCCCTCGCGTTCTCCAGCTCCCGCTGCTCGCGGAGTCGCTCGATTTCCGCAGCGCGCTCTCGCTGAGCAGCCTCGGCTTCACGCTGGGCCCTCGCGTCCTCGAGCGTGGCCTGCTCGCGGAGTCGCTCGATTTCCGCCTTCGAAGCGCGCTCGGCCTGCTCGGCCATCGCCGCGATCCGCTCGCGTTCCCGGCGCTCCTCGTACTCGCGGTCCTCGCGAAGCCTGCGCTCCTCGCGCTCGGCACGCTCGGCCTCGACGCGTTCGGCCTCGGCCTTCTCGCGCTCGGCCCGGGCTCGGTCCTCGCGCTCCTTCTTGGCAGCCTGCTCCTGGTCCTCGTAGGCCTGGATCACCTGGCGCAGCTCCGCCAGCCGCCGGGCCAGGTAGGCGCGGTAGCCGGAGGAGGCCTCGGCCAGGGTGATCAGCAGGAACGGGGCCACGGAGTGGAGCAGCAGGCCGCCGGCGTCCGGGTGCTGGGGCACCACGTGGAAGACGCCGTCCGGGAACAGGCTCGTCCAGGCGTTCATGGACCAGGTGGACAGGCCGGCGAACCAGCGCAGCAGGAAAGGCCAGCCCTTGGCCCGCTCGCCGCCCTGCTCGGTCAGCACACCGTCCACGTAGAGCACGGTGATCAGCGCCAGGGAGGCCAGCGGGTCGAGCATCCAGGCGATCCAGCCCGGGATGTTGTGCGACATGGCGAACAACGTGACGTTGACGCAGGTGAAGATGAGGGCGCCGCCGCCGATGGTCATCAGCGAGCGGGTGATCAGGTCGCCGAGACGCTCCAGCTTCTCCAGCGCCTTCTTCGCCGCCAGGTACTCCTGGCGGGTCACCACATGGACCAGGCCGGCGGCGGCCGCCGGGGCCTGGCCGCCCGCGGGGGCTGGGTGGCGTGCGGCCGGCACCGGGTTGGTGCGGGCCGGGTTGTCGACGGTGATGGTCACCTCGTCCCCTTCTCCTTCTTCGTCGTGGTGTCGCCGGTCCCGGCCGGGATCGCCCGGCAGCCGGCGGCGTGCTCGTTGGCCCGGCGACGCATGTCGTCGCGGTCCCAGGTGGTGTAGCCGCCGCTGTCGTCGCCGCACGTGAGGCACTGCCAGGCGTAGCGGTGGCCATCGACCGGCTCGTCCAGCGGCTCGCAGTAGCGGTCGGAGTAGTACGTCGTGGGCTCGCCGGTCACCACGGCCAGGCCGCCGCCGACGGTGCGGAACTGCAGCACGGTGTGCTCCGGCAGCTCCGACTCGGCCGCCGACCGGGTGTTGCGGGCCCGCTCCAGATCGGCGCGCAGCTCGGCGATGGTGCGGTCGCGGGTGGCGAGCAGCGAGTCCACGCCCTGACGCATGAGCTGCTCGGAGCGGCGCAGCCGGGCCTCGCTGGCCTTCGCCTCGTCGGCGAGCTTCTGCGCGGCCTCCAGCTTGTCCTGCACGGCGGTGCGGTCGTTGCGCATGTCCAGCAGCTCCTGGCTCGCTTCGCGCCGCTGCTCCAGGAGCTGCTCCAACCGGCGGTTGGTGTCGGTGAGAGCGGTCTCGGCGGTGTCGGCCTGGGCGGCGCGGTGACGCAGCTGGTCGAGCTTGCTGGTGATGGTGATGGTCAGCACGGGAACTCCTCGTCCGGGTGGTGGTCGTCCCTGGCCGGCGGCGCCTGGTCAGGCGCGGGTGGGGGCGGTCTGGATGACGGCCCCGGCGAACTCGATCGCCTCGGCCCAGCTGCTCAGCTCGTCCGGCTCGCCGGTGGCCTCCACCGCCCGGAGTCGGCTGGTGAGCGGGCGGAGGGCGGCCTCCGCGGTGCGGTGGACCTCGTCGGGGTAGGCGAAGTCGGCCGCCAGGTCGGTGAGGAGTTGGCGGATGCCGGTGTTGATCCGCGTCGCCCGCAGGCGCAGCGCCTGCGGGTCGAGGTCATGCTGCTGGTCGGGGTGCAGCACCGTGGTGGTGACGCGCAGCCGGGTCCGCTCGGCGAGCTCCTCGACCAGGGCGAGCAGGCCAGCGCGGCCCTGGGCCAGGTGCAGGTGCTCGTGCAGGTCGGTGATCTGGGCGGCCGGGGTCTGCAGGCTGGGGCGCTGGGCGTCGTTGTAGGCGCGCTCGGCGTCGATGGCGTCCGCCTGCCGCTGCTTGCGGGCGGTGCGCCAGGCCAGGCGGCGGGCCGGTTCGCTCAGCCAGCGGCCCAGCTCGAGCAGCTGCTCCAGTGGGTCGGCGGTGTGCTGCGTGCCGAGGTGCGAGGCCATCCAGGTCGGCTTGCTCATGGGTCCTCCTATTAGGGGAGAGGGGGTAGGTGCGTCGGGCACCGTCGAACGCCGCCGCGCCCCGCACCGGGTCGGTCCTGGGCGGGGCGCGGCGGCGAACGACAACTGGCCGACGGCTGGTCAGACGGAGCGGTCACCGGTCAGGGCGGCGACCATGCGCAGGTGCTCGCGCTGCGCCTCGACGGCCTTGACGGCGCCGCGGGTCAGCGGCCCGCCGTCGTAGGGGTCGTAGGCGTCGATGTGGTCGACGGCCCAGGAGTCGGCCTCGATGCCAGCGCGCCTGTAGGCCTCGCTGTAGCTGAGGTCGCTGTGGCGGTGCGCGTGGTGGATGCGGGCGATCTCAAGGCCCTTGCGGTCCCACGACTCGGCCGCGGCCAGCACCAGCTCCTGGGCGTCCACGAGCTTGGAGACGGAGGCACGCCAGTGGGTGTCCGCGGTAGCACGCAGCTGCGAGAACAGGGCGTCCATCTCCTGGCGGGCCTGGATGTAGGCGGTCCAGCGGCTGGCAATGCCGGCGTCGGTCACGGCTCGCTTGAGGGCGGCCACGTACTTGGCGTCGCTCCACTGCGCGTAGGCGTCGGCATACTCGGCGGCCAGGACCTCGCGGGCCTCGCGGGTGAGCGAGGCGTCCTGCCAGATGCCCGCGGGCGTCGCCGGCTCCTCCTCGGTGCCGGTGAACGGCTTGAAGGTGAAGACGAGGTTGCCGAACTCGGTCTTCGCGGTGCCCTGGAAGTGCGGGTGGTGGCGGCCCTCGAGCTGCGGGGCAGCCTTGTCGAAGTCGGCGGGGCTGATCACGAACATGATGACCTCCGAGGTGGTGTACGGGTGCGTCGGGCACCGTCGAACACCCCCGCAGCCGGCGATCCCGGCGCGGGGGCGAACGACAGCAACCGCTGCGGTCGATCAGGAGGTGCGGGCACGGTTGCGGGCGGCGCGGCGCTTCATCGCCCGCCGCTCGTCCTCCGACATCCCGCCCCAGACGCCGGCGTCCTCACCGTTCGTCAGCGCCCAGGTCAGGCACTGCTCCGTGACCGGGCAGCGGCGGCGGCAGACGGCCTTGGCCTCCTCGATCTGCAGCAGAGCCGGGCCGGTGTTGCCGATCGGGAAGAACAGCTCGGGGTCCTCCTCGGCGCACACAGCGCGCATCCGCCAGTCGTCCTCAGCGGCCGTGGAGAGCGTGATCGTGGTGCTCATCTGCTGACTCCTTCTGCGTCGTGGTGCGGTCAAACGAGCTGGGCGGCGTGGGCCAGGCGCTGGAGCGCGGCGGTCGTGGCCGGGTGGGCGATCTCGTCCAGGACGTGCCGCCAGGCCGGGCTGTCCGCCTCGCGCCGCGCCCACGGGTCCGGGTCGTGGGCCAGCTGCCAGGCCGCCCACGCCTGGGCGAAGTTCTCGTCCTCGGGCTGCGCGATGACGACATCGCGCTCGTGGTCCCAGGCGGCGCAGTGCCGGCGGATCCGGTCCTCGCCGACGGTGCGCACGGTGATCTGCCAGGTCGGCCAGCCCTCGCGCGGGCCAGGCTCGATCGCCAGGACCTCGTAGGGGATGTCGGTGATGTAGGCGGAGCGGTAGATGCCGCCGACGCGGCGCGGGCCGATCTGGCGGGCGACCCACCGCTTGTAGCGGGCGGCCTCGTAGTACGCGCGGCGGGCAGGGGAAGAGATGCGGTTGCGGTGCTTCACGGATTGCCTCCGAGCTGGAGATGTTCGCGGGCGCCGCTGCGCCCCGGACCGTGTCAGGCCCGGGCGCAGCGGCGCGGAGAGAGGGGACGCTTCGTCAGCTGGCCGCGGGGATGCGAGCGCGGATGCACTTGCCGATCGCGGAGGCCTTGACGGTCCAGCCGGGGGCGAGGACGTCGAGGATGAGCAGGCCGCGGCCGGACTCCGCCTCGTCGCTGTCGATGCCGGTGTCGGTGCGGCGGGGGCCGGCGCCGGCGAGCGGGTCGTGGACGGTGACGACCGCGTCGTGCTCGACGCGGTGGACCTCCACGACCAGCGGGGCGTGGGGCCCGCAGGCGCGCACCGCGTTGCCGATCAGCTCGGACAGGACCAGCTGCGCGGACTCGGCGGTCTCCAGGTCGACGCCGTGGGCGACCAGGACGGTCAGGACCAGGGCCCGCACGGTCTGCACGGTGTCCTGGTCGGCCGTCAAGTGGGCGGTGATCCCGCCGAGGCGGTGCACCAGGTACAGGCCGGGGCGCGGGGCGGGCAGGATCGGCTCCTGCGCGGTCAGATCGGGCGCGGTGCCGGTGCCGAAGACGGTGGTGGCCATCACCGGCCACCTCCCCGGGCCCTGCGCAGCTCCTCGTCCATGTCGGGGTCGCTGTCGCCGGGCGCGGTGTTCAGCAGCGCGGGACGTGCGATGATGTTGTGCAGCACGATCGTTGCCTCCAGTTCAGGCGACGTGGACGGCCCCGGGAGAGCGAATCCCGGGGCCGTCGCTGTTGGCGGGGCTCGGTCCTGCCGTCCCCCCGCCGTCGCCGCACCGGGTTCCGGGGCGGCGGCGACGGGCAGCGTCGCAGGAGAGATGCGCGGATCAGGCGTGGACGGGGGCCGGGGCGCCGGAGGCGTAGAGCATCGGCCGGCGGAACACCCAGCGCGGTCCGGACCGCAGCGGGCTGCGGGCAGCGACCAGCCGGTCCTCGGCGGGCGTGCGGCGTTCGTCGGTGCGGGGCTGCTCGGCGCCGGCGTTCTTCTTCACCTTCGGGGTGCTGATCTCGATGAGCTGCTCAAGCAGGGCGCGGGGAACGATGGCGTAGCGCACGGGGATCTCCTGGGATGCGAAGCGGCGGCCCGGAGAGTCCCGGGCCGCCGCGGTTGGCTGGTGAGGGTGATTCAGTTCTGGAACCGGGCCGGGGGCCCGGGGGCGGGGGTCAGACGACGCGGCCCGAGGGGAGCTTGTGCCGCTTGGCCGGCGTCTCCTCCGGCAGGGTCAGCCCGAAGATCGGGCCGCGCGCGCCCTTCAACGGCTTGGACCGCTGGGTGTCGGCTTCTTTCACCGACCGGAGCACGTCGGCCCACTGCTGGGTGCGCTCCGCGCCGGTCGGCGCCGGGGCCGCCGGTCGGGGCTGCGCGATCTGGAGGACCGCGGCGGGCTGTGGAGCCTTGACCTTGCGCAAGACCTTGGTCGGTCGGCGGGAAGCGACCTCGGTGAGGCCGTCCTCGATCCGCGCCGCCCACTGAGCGGGCTTGAGGTCGACCTCGATGCGCTGACCGCTGCCAGGGCACCGAGTGTCGCGCTTGATCAGGTTGCCCTCGTCGTCGCGCAGACTGCGGCCGAGGTCGGTGGAGCGGTGCGCCGGGATCATCGACCGGGTGAGCTGACGCCAGGTGCGGCAGTCGCCGCAGACCACGGTGACAGGCTCGCCGAGGTAGAGCGTGATGTCGGACGGGCGGATCTTCGAGGCCTTCAGGACAGGCCGGCCGTTGTGACGCACTGGTTCTCCCTGGTCTTGGAGGCGTCGGGGGCGGTTGAGTTCTCCGTCCGCCACGGCCGGAGGGGGCCGTGGAGAGCGGGCAGCTCAATCGCTGCGGTAGGGACTGCCGTAGCCAGTGCTTAGGGGACCTCGTGGTTCGTCACCCCAACACTGGGTCCGGCAGATCGAGCTATGGAGTTCTCAAGGAACAGACATCGACGGCGGCTCGCTTACGGCCTAGCTCCTTCGTCGCGGACCGTGACCGGCCCGGTGCAATCGACGTTAGGGGCCCATCCCGGAAGTGTCAAGATGCTTTTGCTGTGTCGTGACGACCGTCAAGATGACGACTCTCGTCGCTTGACGCGATAGCCTGTAGCCAAGTAGCTGCTCGATAGGAGACTGAAGTTGAACGCCAGCACCATCGCGGCCGAGATCCGAGAAGGGATCTCCCTTGGGCGCTACCGCCACGGGACGCGCCTTCCCGCAGTTCGCAAGTTGGCTGAGGAACGCGGCGTAAGTCAGCAGACTGTCGCTGCGGCCTACGCCCAGTTGGCGGCCCTAGGTATGGTCCGCACCGAGCCCGGCAGCGGTACCGTCGTGACCGCTGGCCGAACCGCCGAAGCTCACCTCGGCACGTTCGGCCCCCCTGATCTGAGCGTCCCGATCTGGAAGCCGGCTACCGGTGGTGAGGCCAGCGAAGACACCACCCTTGTCCGTCAGCTGCCTGCACCACCCCACATGGCAGCGTGGGGGATCGCTGGCACTGATGTCGTGGAGCGCACGCGGGTCCGCTCGGTAGATGGCGTCCCGGTTCAGCACAAGCTGACCATCGTGCCGTACGAGCTGGCCTCTCGTCAGCCTGAGGGCCACGAAGGGGTCCCGCCCTTGCTGGCTCCAGTCGGAGCCGCCCGCATGTCTCCCCCGGACGGGGTCCGCTTCGCGGACTGGCTCGGCTGGAACGTACAGCGCACCGATACTGTGATCTCTGCCGAACCCATGGATCAGGCCGCGGCCGCAGCGCTCGGTGTGGCAGAGGGCACCCCCGGCTTCCGGATCCTGAGTATTGCTCGGGACCCACAGGAGGCCACGGTCTTCGTGACGGTCAACACCGCGCCTCTGCACCATCTGCTGACACTGAGCATCGCCGGCTGACTTCTTACACATCAAGCTCACGTCCGTCCTCCAACTCACGGCTGGCTGCGAGACCCATCACAGCGGCTGGGGACCTGACGAAGAATCACAACGACGTCATTAGCTCCATCAACACGTTCATACACACGTATTCACATCTGCGTACACATGGGTTTTGGCTGGTCAGCCCTAGGCTGCCGGGCATGGTGACACTGGAGGGCGGGGGCATGGCCAAGGGACGTACGGGGTGGCGGCCTGACCTGCTGCGCGCGCAGCGGGAAGCGCACGGGCTGACGTTGGAGAAGGCGGGGGAGCGGCTGCGCCAGGTCGCCGAGGAGGCGAAGCTCAAGGGCATCCCGGCCGCGAACCCGCAGACGTTGTGGCAGCACGAGCAGGGTGAGGTCTACCCCGGCCCGCACTACCGTCGGGCGTACTGCCTTCTCTACAGGGCGACGGATCCTGAGCTCGGGTTCCGGGCTGCTCTGCCGGGTGAGGAGACGAAGTTCCGTCTGACGCCGGCCAGCGACGATCACAACGGGACGCACGTGCTTGCTGTCGAGCGGGCGATCCACCGGATCGCCCCTGGCAACGACGAGGCCGACCACATGGGCGTGCAGCAGCGGATCCTGGACGCCTGGAAGCGCCGGCACACCGGTGGCGACCCGCACCGGCCGGTCGTTGTCCTGGTCGGCGGGTATGCCGGCAGTGGGAAGAGCGAGTTCGCCAAGTTCCTGACCCAGTTGACCGGCTGGCCGCTGCTGGACAAGGATCCGCTGACCCGGCCGCTGGTGGAACGACTGCTGGTGGCACTCGGCGGTGACCCGCATGACCGGCACACCGACCTGTACCGCGAGCAGGTGCGCAACATCGAGTACGACTGCCTGATGCAGGCGGCCTGGGCCAACATCAACTGCCGTATCAGCACCGTGCTGTCCGCGCCGTTCATCTCGGAGATGACCAACCCGGACTGGATGCAGCGGCTCACGAACCGGTGTGCCTCTCTCGGCGTCGATGTTGCACCGATCTGGGTTCGATGCGACCCGGAGTCGATGCGCGAGTACATCACGTTCCGCTCGGCTGCCCGGGACGCCTGGAAGCTGCAGCGCTGGGACGAGTACCTCCAGACCATCGACACCGACCTGCGGCCGGCTGTGCCGCACCTGGTGGTCGACAACCGTCTCGGCGCGGCAATCTCGCTCGCGGATCAGGCTCGGCAGGCAATCCGGGAGGTCTACGCGTGAGCGAGCAGCACGCCAAGCGCGGTGTTGGCGTGATCCTCTACGGGCCGCCCGCCTCCGGGAAGGACACCGTCACTCGCGCGCTCGTCGCACTCGATCCGGCCTTCGCCCTGTTCGCCCGAGTCAAGGTCGGCCCTGGCCGTTCGACCGGCTACCGAATGGGCAGCCCGGAATTGTTGGCCAGACTGCGCGCTGCCGACGCGGTGGTCTATGAGAACAGCCGGTATGACGCCGTCTACGTGACCGACCGGCCCGGCCTCCACCAGGCATTCGCGGCCGGCACGCCGGTGATGCACCTCGGCCAGGTTGAGGGGGTACGGGCGGTGCTCGACGGCTACCCGGCGGCCTGGCTGACCGTGCTGCTGTGGTGTCCGCGGGAAGCGACTGCGGCTCGGTCGGTTGGCCGGGGTGACGCGGACACTCCGGCACGGCTGGCCGCATGGGACGCAACCCATGCCGACCTCGAGGCCAACCCAGACTTCACGTTCGATCTGACGATCCGTACCGACACTGTCTCGCCCGAGCGGGCAGCCGACCAGATCCGCCAAGCGCTCGCCCAACGCGGCAGTTCGCTGATCCTGACGGACTTCGACGACACTCTGATCGACCGCCATGCCGCGGTGGCCGCCTGGGTGGCCGGGTACTGCGCGGAGTACACGCTCGGGGCGGTGGCCGAGGAGCGGATGCTGGATGCGATGCGCGTCCGAACCGACCCGGCCACGTTCGAGCGCCTGGCCGCGGACCTAGGACTGCCGGACTCCGCCGAGGCCCTCTGGGCCCGGTACGAGCCGGAACTCGCCGCGTCGGTCAAGCCGTTCCCCGGGACGGTGGAGGCGCTGGCCTCGGCCCGGGAAGCCGGTCACCAGGTCGTCGTCGTCACCAACGGCGGCACCGAGATCCAGCGCGCCAAGCTGCAGACCTCTGGCATCGCCGAGGTGGTCGACGCCGTGTGCATCTCCGAGGAAATCGGCGCCCGGAAGCCGAGCCGGCTCATCTTCGAGGCCGCGGCCGCCAGCGTGGCCCGGGACCTCTCCGAGGGCGGATGGATGATCGGCGACAACGCGGAGCTGGACGTAGTCGGCGGCCGCGAGGCCGGGCTGCGCACCGTATGGATCTCCCACGGCCGCCCCTGGCCGGGCGGTCCCGAACCGGACTACAGCGCCTCTAACATCCTGGACGCGCTGGAGCACGTGCTCGGCGGTGCCCAATGATGGCTCGGCGGTCGGTACTCGGCGTGCTCCACCCGGGCAGTATGGGCGCGGCCGTCGCAGCCTGCGCCGCGTCGGCTGGCGCAGAGGTGCTCTGGTGTCCGGCCGGACGCAGCGCGGCAACGGTGCGGCGCGCCGAGCAGGCCGGGCTGCAGCCGGTGGCCGAGCTGCGTGAGCTGCTGGAGCGGGCTGAGGTGGTGCTGAGCCTGTGCCCGCCTGCCGCTGCCGAGGACGTGGCCCGCGAGGTCGCCAGCTACGGGTTCGCAGGCGTGTTCGTCGAGGGCAACGCGATCAGCCCTGCGAGGGCAGAGCGGATCGGCAGGCTGGTGGGCCGCAGCGCTTCGGCGGTGGTCGACGGCGCGGTGATCGGGTCGCCGCCGATCAAGGCGAAGCGCACGCGACTGTTTCTGTCCGGCCCGCCGGCTGCTACCGAGCTGGTCTCGGAGCTGTTCGCCGGCACGTCGGTCTCGACACCGCTCATGGGTGAGGCGATCGGTCAGGCGTCAGCGCTGAAGGTCTCTTACACCACCTACCAGAAGGCCGACCGGGTGCTCGCCGCGCTCTCGTACGGCCTGGCGCAGCATCACGGTGTTGACGAGGCGCTGCTGGAGGTGGCCAGCAAGCGGCAAGGCAGCTACCTGGCCGAGCCCGACTACATCGCCAAGACCGCGGCCCGGGCGTGGAGGTGGGCGCCGGAGCTGGAGGAGGCTGCCGACACCCTGCGGGCGGCGGGGCTGCCGGACGAGGTGCTGCGCGCGGTGGCCAACACGCTCCAGCATTGGGCGGATGCGAAGGACGACGGTGAGCTCTCGCTTGAGGGCGCCCTCAGGATGCTGCGGGAGTCCACATGAGCGACGGCCTGCCGGGCCGTCAGGCCGTCGGAGCGTCAGATCGACACGGTGAGGCCGCCGCTACTCCGCGAATTGTCCACAGGGGTAGGGTGGCATCGTCAGTGATCCAAAACGAACTTCGCCGTCCGGACCCGAGGGTCCGGACGGCGTTCAAGTGGATCGGCGCCCCCTGCCAGGGGCCCGTCCCGGTCAGCCACGTAGGAGGTGGTGACGTGATGCAGGGTACCCGCAGTGGCACCCCCTCATACGCGCGGCACCCCGCCGTGGAGTCGACCGGGAAGTCCCGGGTCTCGCTCCGGCGGGGTGCCGTCGTCGTGTATGTGGCCGGCCACGGCGGCCCCCGAGGCGGGGGTGTTCCGTGACCTAGCCCTCGTCTGCGGTGCTCGACCTTCCTAGGGGTCTAGCTCCGCTGGCCGCTCACCGGACTTTCCACCCGGATCAACGCGGCCACCTGCTCCACCTCGCTCTCGGGCTTCCAAACCGTCGAGCGGGGCTCGCTGGAGATCGGCTTCCAACCGACCACCGGCTGCACTACCTGGTTCGCACCACAACCGGCCCCTTTCCAAGGGCCACTCGCAGTACCCGGCTCCCTTGCCAGGAGCCGTTCGCGGTCGGGGCCCTTGCCGGGGCCTCGGCTGCACCGCACCGACACCCACGACCCGCACGAGACGAGAAGAAGGGAGGCAGTTCGGCACCCCCCGGAGGGGGTCTTTCCAACACCCACGAGGGGTGCTTTTCACGAACACCCCCGAGGGGGCGCCGCTGCGTCCCCATGTAGCTGTAGGGAGCAACGCCATTTTGCAGCAGGTCAGGAGCCCGTTCCAGTCCCGCCGTGTCCCCGTGGCGGCGAGTGGTGTCCCCGGTTTGAGCTCGGAGGATGCCGGGAGGGAGGGGGGAGATCTCTCCTCCCCCCGTGCTGCCATGGGATTCGTTGAGGGACCGGTTGGCGGACCGGTTGTCGAATACGCCACGCACTCGGCCGCCAATGTGACGCACATCACTCGTTCGGGTGAGGCTCTGGGTGTCACACGGTCAGGTCCGAACCGGGCGGTTCTGGCCGCTCCGGCCGTTCCCGGCCAGCGGGTCAGCGGGTCAACGGAGCCCCCGGCTCCCGCGCGTCCCGAAGCCGACGCTGTGGAGGACGCGTTCGGTACCCGCTTCCCGGTCGCCTGGCTCGCCCGGTTCACCGGGGACCAGATCCGTGCCGTGACCGTGGTGGGCGACTACTGCCGGAGCAAGGCCGGGTACTGCTGGGCGTCGAACGCGACGATCGCGGGCGGGCTGGGCCTGCACGAGAAGACGGTGGCCTCGCTGCTGCGCGAGGTGGAGGGCGTCCTGGTGGAGTGCGAGCACCGTCAGGGCGGCACGATCGCCCGCCGGGTCGAGCAGGCCGGCCGGGACGTGCGCGCGGTGTGGATCTCGGCGGTCGCCCGGAACCTGCTGGCCGGCACCAGGTTCAAGGTCTACTGCGCGCTGGCCTACCGGGAGCACCTGGAGACAACGACCTCGGCGAAGCAGCTCGCCGCGCTCTGCGGGCTGCGGACCGAGACCGCCCGCGTGGTCGCAGCGCAGCTGGTGGCGGAGGGCTGGGTCAGCCGGGAGGGAGAGCGCGGCGGGGCGTACCGGTACACCGTGCACGCGGCGCCGCTGGTCGGCGTGGTGACGCAGGAGGCGCTGTTCGCGCAGCCCCAGCAGGCCCGTCCACTGGCGGAGCCGGCCGACCACGAGGTGGTCGAGGAGGTGTCCGTCTGCCCGGGTCAGCTCGACCTGTTCTCCCTGGTGGAGTCGGTGGAGACCCCCCTCGTTTCGGCTCCATCCTCCCCCCTCGATCTGGCTCCACCCTCCCCCCTCGTTTCGGCTCCACAATCAAGCTCTCTTGATCAAGCTCTTGTGAACAAGCCTCTGCGCGCCGTTGGTGGTTGCGGTTCCGGCGAAGCCGCAACGTCCGTACCGGGCGACACGCGCGTACGCGAGGCCGAGGCCGCCCCGGCGGTCGAGCCGGTACCCGCCGTCGCCGAGCAGACCGACGTCGTGGCTGGCCTGGTTGCGGCTTCGCCGGAACCGCCGAAGACCCCCAGCGCGACCACGACCAACCCCACGAACGGGACCTCGGCCCTACCGCCGATGACGGTCAGCGCCGAGGTCCACCAGGTGCTGCGCCTGGTGCCGGACCTGGTGGACCGGATGAACCGCTGGCAGCAGCGGGAGGCGGCCCGGGCGATCGGCCAGGCGATCCGCGAGGTCGGCGGCCACGTCGAGCGCGTCGCCCAGCGCTTGGAGCGCCGGTACGTCCTGGAGCGCGACGAGATCCGTGACCCGTACGCCTGGCTCGCCGTCCCCGGACGCAACCGCGGCCTGGTCCGGCGCGGCTGCCACCTGCCCACCTGCGAGTCCGGCACGGACGTGGAGCGCGGCGGCGAGTGCCAGACCTGCGCGTACCACGTCGAAGGCGCCCAGCACCGGCACGCGATCCGCCGCCGGGCCGAGCGGGAGCAGGCCACGGCCCACACCACGCTGGCGCCCACGCCGACGGGCACCCTCGACCTCGTCGACCAGGCCGAGGAGCAGCTCCCGGTCTACTGCGACCGGCACGTGCGGACCGTGCTGCCGTGCGGTCTGTGCGCGCCGTTGCTGGACCAGCCCGCCCTGCCCAAGGTTCCCCGGGCGATCGGCGGCGCCGAACTGCCCCCCATCACCGTCCCGGCCTGGATGGCCGAGGAGCACTCCGAGGGCATCAGCCTGCGTGAGCAGCTGGCCGCCCGCCGCCGTGAGCGCGAACTCGTCGGGAGCCGCTGGTGACCACGTCCACCGGGGCCGACCTCGCCCGAACGGCTCTGCGCGCCGCCCGCCAGGCTGCCCGCACCAGCGGCAACGCCCCCGCCCAGCGCACCACCCGGCAGACCACGGCCGCACCGCGGCGAGGCCCGCGCGAACCCGAGCCGATCGCGGACGTGTTCCTCGCCCTGGTCGCTGCCCACGGCTGGACCCTCGGCACCGCCGGCGGAGGCCTGCGCGACCGCTGGCCCTCGATCGTCGGCGCCGAGGCGGCCGCCCACTGGCACCTCGCCGGCTACGACCCGACCACCCGCCGCCTGCGCGTGGTCGCCGACTCCCCGGCCTGGGCCGCCCAGCTGCGCTTGCACCTGCGCCGCATCCTCACCGACCTCGACCAGCTGCGCCCCGGCACCGTCCGGGCCATCGACGTCCGCGTCGGCCCCGCCCCCGCGGTGCAGCACGACCAGGACCCCGACGACCGGCCCGCCCGCCGCGACGACCGGCCCGCCGCGCAGCCGGCCCGGCTCCCGCTTGCCGGCCACACCGCCTACCAGGACCTGCGCTGCCGGATGCGCGAGGACGCCGCCGCCCGCCAGGCCGCACTTGATGAGGCCGCCGCCGGCCGGGAGGCGATCCTGCGCGAGCACTACAACCGGCTGCGGGAACCCGAGGACGCCCACCGGCCCGCGATTGAGGACGCCCCGGCCGCCGACACCAACGAGCACGCCCGCCAGCAGCGCGAACGCCACCGAGCCGCCCTCGCCGTCGCCCGCGCCACCCGGGCCGGGGCGATCCCGCTGCGCATTGCCCGCCCGGCCTCGCCGCAGGCCGGAGCGGCGTGAGCCGCGGCTGGCCTCGCTCGTTCGGGGAAAGCCGGGACAACCGCGCGGCGGTGCGACAAGGTGGCCGCGACAACCCGTTCGCCGGCCCCGGCCTGGGCCGCAGCAGATCAGCAGCGAGGTGGATGCGCGTGAGCGAGCAGGACCCGGACGGCGCTGGCCCGGCCTTCGAGGTGCCCCACGACCTGCGTGCCGAGCAGCTGCTCCTGGGTACGACGATGCGCTCCAAGGACGCGGTCGCCGACGTCGTCGAGATCCTGCGCCCTGCCAGCTTCTACCGGGTAGCCCACGAGTTCATCTATAACGCGGTGCTGGAGCTCTACGCGGCCGGGGAGTCCACCGACCCGATCAAGGTCGCCGGGAAGCTGACCGAGCAGGGCCTGCTGGCGAGGGCCGGCGGCCGGGACTACCTGCACAAGCTCGTCAACATGGTCCGCAGCACCGCCGAAGCCGAGACCCTGGCCACGCTGGTGGAGGACAAGGCGCTGCGCCGTCGGCTGATCGAGACGGCAACGCGCATCGACCGCCTCGCCTACGCCGACACCCCCACTACCGACCTGGTCGACGCGATCCAGGCCGAGGTGCACGCGGTGACCGCCGGCCACAGTCCGAGCTGGGTCGGGGCGCGCCCGATGGCCGACGTCATGGAAGGCGTCCTCGACGAGGTCGAGGGCATCGGCTCGTACATCGGCGCCCCGGCCGGCGTGCCCACCGGCCTCTCGGACCTGGACGCGCTGACCAACGGACTGCACCCCGGGCAGCTGATCGTCCTGGGCAGCCGGCCCGCCCACGGCAAGAGCACCCTCGCGCTCACCATCCTGCGGGCCTGTTCCTTCCGAACCGGCCTGCCCGCCGTGATCTACAGCCTCGAGATGGGCCGCAACGAGATCGGCATGCGCCTGCTCTCCGCCGAGAGCCGCGTCCCGCTGCACCACATGCGCTCGGGCAACATGACCGACCGGGACTGGACCCGCGCCGCCACCCGCATGCCCGAGGTCTCCTCCGCCCCGCTGTTCATCGACGACGCGCCGAACCTCACCCTCGCCGAGATCCGCTCCAAGAGCCGGCGCCTCAAGGCCCAGCACGGCATCAAGCTCATCGTCGTCGACTACGTCCAGCTCCTCGACCACGGCCGGCACAAGTACGGCAGCCGATACGAGGACGTCAACGAGGTCAGCCGCCGCCTCAAGCTCCTCGCCAAGGAACTGCAGGTCCCCGTCATCGCCCTCTCCCAGCTCAACCGCGCGCCCGAGCAGCGCGCCGACAAACGCCCCCATATCTACGACCTGCGCGACTCCGGCACCCTCGAGGACGACGCGGACCTGGTCGTCCTCCTCCACCGCGACGACGCCTACGTGCCCGACAACCGGCCCGGCGAAGCCGACCTCATCGTCGCCAAGCACCGCAACGGCCCCACCGCCATCATCACCGTCGCCTTCCACCCCACGATTTCGGCCTTCACCGACCCGGGCGACCACGGCTTCGTCCCCCACCAGGCCGACGAAGAAGACGTCCGGCCTGCGGACGAGACCAGCGCCGACACCACCCCGTAGCCGCACCCGCTACCGTCAACCATGCGGCCACCAACGGCGGCCGCCACCACGAAGGAGGCCCAGGTGACCATCCAGCCCGACCACCAGGACGCGGCCGCGCCCCGGCCAGCCACCCTCCACGAGCTGCGCACCGCCCTGTCCCGCTACGGCCTGCCCGGCGACCGCGACCTGTTCGAGCGGGACCTGGCCGCCGCCCTCGACTCCTCCCCGATCGGCGACCTGGCCGCCGTTGCCGAGGTCATCGCCACCTACCGCCACCGCCTGACCCTGCGCACAACCACCGAGGCCATGGCCTCCCTCGCCGCGCCGATCGGCGGCAAGCAGTGGACCCCGGCCGCCGACGTCTTCGCCCGGCTCCGCGCCGCCGGCGGCGACCGGTGACCGACCAGCCCGAGCCGCTGCACGTCTTCCTCTCCGCCGCCGCCGAGCAGGCCCTTGCCACGCTGCGCCCCGGCGAGCTGGATGCGGTCGAGAAGCTCATCGAGCGCTTGGCGGTCTTCCCGCGGCTCGGCATCCCGGTGCCCGGCGGCACCGACCCCGAGGTCGACGACTACACCGCCCGCACCGACCCGGCCGCCGACTCCGGCGACCGCATCAGCGTCGTTTACAGATTTCACCCCGGCATGTCCGCGATCTTCGTGACCTGGGTGATCGCCGGGCCCTGACCCCGCATCAGCACTACCCCGGAGATGGCCGGGCCCCTCACGCTCGTCGACGTGAAGGGCCCGGCCATCAGCGTATGCCCGCAACCTTCCGCCCCTCGTCGGCCGGGACCCGCCCGGTAGCTCAGGCCCTGATGAGCTTCACGTACATGTGAGGTGACCCTGGGATCACGTCACATGTACGTGAAGGCGGGGTTCGCCACCCAGTGGGGGATGGACTCATGGTCCATCTTGGGGGACACCACGATCCCGGAAATGGACCATGAGTCCATCCCGCCCCTTCGATCTTCCCCACCCCCCCAGCGCGCGCCACCTGCCCTGCCGGCCAGACCGGGAACGGGCGGCAACTGAGCGATCGTTGCGGACCACAGCCGCGGGGGTGGCTGGGCGCGGCGTGCTCCGCCCCCGCACCCGTGGCCAGCGCCCGGCGGCGCTGGACCCGCCATCCTGCCGCCTGCCCTGCGCCGCCGGATCCGCCGTCAGGGCCGTGGCCGGCCCCGCCGTCGGCCCGTCACCGCACCGGCCGGACCGTGGACGGTCCGGCACTGGGCAGTTGCCATCGAGGAGGCGGGCCGGTGTCCGTACTGGGCGGGGCCGCCTGCCGGTCCGGCCTGCACCGAGTTACCGGGGCCTGCCTGCCCACCGAGCCGGTGCCGACGTCACCACCCACCTGGCGAACACCTTGCTGCCCACCTGCACGACCCTGGAGTGCTCGCGGGAACCTCCGGCGGCCCGCACCCGACCGTCAGGGCGCGGGGCCAGGAGCGGCAGGGCCCGGGCGCCAGCCACCGGAACTCGTAGGCATGGAAAGGGCCGTCAAGGCCCGGGTCCGGCGGCAGCCGGACTTCCATGACTGGCGCAGTGACCCCGGCCCAGACCTTCCAGCAGGCCGGCCTCGGAGCCCGGCCCGGGCGGCGGCAGCGGCACAGGCAGTCGGCCCGCCGGAGGCCCCCAGTCGCCAGCGGCAGGCGCAGTGCGGGGGCGCTCGGCACCTCGTGTTGCGCGCGTTACGACGGTGGGTTCCTGTCACTGATGAGAAGCAGATCCGCTAAAATGGCCTCTGACCTGCACTTATCCAGCAAGGAACGTTTCAGAGATCTGTAACACGAGGGATCGCTGGTGTTAGGCGTCTCTGAAACAAACCTTCCCCGCCCGACCCGGCTCCGACCCCCGTGCGGCATCAGTCACCCGGTAGCACCGACTTGACCGTGTCGTTCTGGAAATCTGAAACAGCGTGGTTAAGCCTGTGCTACCGTCTTGATCGTTCCGTTCATGATCAGAGATGGGTGCCGCGATGACCGACCGCCTGCTCCCCGCCAAGGGTCAGCGTGTGATCACCGAGCTCGACCGCAAGGGCAACGTGATCGTCCGCGTGCAGACGGTCAAGTCCCGCGAGTTCGAGTCCGGTTACGACTCGCTCGGCGACCCGGTCCTCGGCTACGTCACCGACGCGCGGATCATGCTGGAGGTCCTCGGCAGCCTGCGCGCCCCGGGCGGCTGGTTCCAGACCTGGTGCAAGGTGCTCTCCCTCCAGCGGATGGGCTCCGGCACCCCGAAGCGCCCCAACACCCCCGGCTACGTCCGCACCACCCAGCGCGACCTCCAGTCCCGCACCGGCCTGTCGCCCGCCACGGTCTCCGAGGCGATGCAGTACTTCTCCTCCCTGCCCTGGATCCGCCCGGCCGGGCGGGGCCTGCTCCAGCTGAACCCCTTCCTGACGGTCGCCATCGGTTCGGGGGATCATGAGAGGGTGCAGCAGGAGTGGCTGGACGCCGTCGGCGACACCTTCCTGCTGCCGGGCCCCGACCACCCGGCGCAGTGGCGCGAGATCCGCGCCGCCGCCAAGGACGAGGCGAAGAAGGCAAAGCAGGCCGCGGTGGGGGGGAACGTAGTGCCGATCAAGCGCGCGTCCGGCCGGACGGCTCAGCCCAAGCGCTCCGCCGCCGTCTGAGGCCCAGTCCGCACGCGGGCGGCCGGCCACGGCAGCCCCGAGATCAGGAAGGACCAGCACCATGGCGTACATCGCCCCGCTTCCGTCGGCGCCGGCGGTCATCAACCGGGAAGTGTTCGAGGTGCTCTCCCTGGTCGACCTGACCGCCAGCGCCCACCGGCTGCTGAACCTGTTCCTCGCCCGGTTCGATCCCGAGTTCGGCACCGTGAACCTGAGCCAGCGGGACATGGGCAAGCTGCTCGCCCTGTCCCACCCGTCGGTGAACAACGCCGTCGGGGCCCTGGAGCGTACGAAGCTCGCCTGGCCGATCGACGACGCGCTCTACCAGCTCCACCCCGTCTTCACCGGAGGCAAGATGGCGGACCGCCTGGCGGTCGTCCCGGAGATCGTCGTGTCCGATCCCGAGTCGCTGCGCGAGGCCCGGCGCCAGCGCTACAGCCGGCAGACGGAGAGCCTGCCCGCCTGACCGGTAGCACAGGATTAACCGCAACGTTCTGCGTCTCTGAAACGTTCTGCACCCACACCGCCCGGCGTCGGGCGCAGCCCACACTGAGGCCCGCTTCGGCGGGCCTCAGTGCTGTTCCACCAGGTCAGAACAACAGACCATCAGGGCCGGCCCGCCCCGAGACGACAGTGAGTGGTAGCAGGGGCTTAACCGCTCTGTTCTGGAGATCTGAAACACCGGCCCAACCTTCCTGGGGCCAGGGCCGGACCACTATCAGCAGTGATAGTGCTTTGGCCCTGCTCCGCCAGCTCGGCTGCGAGACTGGGATCATGACCGCTGACCGCCGCAGCCTTGGGCTGCCCGCATTCTCCGAGCCCGTCGCCGACGCACTGGTGCCTGCCCAGTCCGGTGGGCGCCGACTCCTGCCGATCGAGCAGGGCGCGGATTTCCGCCAGCCGCCCGGTGATGACGCCCCGGTTCCCCGGCCTGCCCGCCGTGCCCTGGGCGCCGGCGGTCTGACGTTCTCCGATCCGGACCGGCAGATCTGACCCGTGCGAGCAGTGGGCCCCGCAGTGCGTACGGGCGATAGCCCGGGCGGGGCTCCGGTGTCAGATGGTGGTGCCGCGGATGCTGGAGACCTCGGCCAGGTAGCCGGTGAGGGGCCGGTCGTCCAGGTCGACGGCCCAGAAGACGCGGCCGAAGAGACTCTCCTCGATCCGCAGTGTGCCCGGGTGGACATCCGTCCAGCCAGTCCTCAGCAGCAGTGCCAGTGCCCCGTCAGCGGAGCCGCCCCACAGGCCGTGGTCATCCATGGCCGGCAGCATTCCAGCAGGCACTGACAGGCCGTCATCTCGACCCGGTCCGCGCAGCCGCCGGGCCCTACCCGCGTGTCAGAGCGGGATGACCCGGGTCAGTCGCACGACGTGGTTGCCGGCGTCGATGACGTACTCGACCAGGCCGCGTCCGTGGGGGATCGGGAGCCTGCGCCAGTCGCCGGCGCTGTCGCGGGCGGTGCTCGCCTCGAGCCAGGGGTCCTCGGCGATCGCGACGGTCAGCGCGACGATCGCCGAGAACAGGTCGACGGACAGGTTCGGGTCGGACAGGACGTCCTGGACGGCCTCGGATGGCTCGACCGGCCACAGGTCGTCCGGCTCTTCCTCACTCACCCGGCAGGTCTTCGCCCCGCTCGCGGCGCAGCCGCACGACGTCGGCCATGGTGGTGGTGGGCAGGGTGCCGGCGCGGGCGGCGGCGATGATGCGGTCCTGCTCGGGGTCGGCGTCCATCTCCGCCTCGCACCACCAGCGGTTCAGTACCTGTTCGGCCCGGTCGATGTCGGCCTGGCCGAGCTCGCGGTAGAACTCCATCCGGCGGGCCCCGCTGAGTGCGGCGGCGATGCCGTCCGGGGTCCGCGGGACACGCGGCTGCGGCGGGTGGTGGTGTACGGCGTGGACGCTCATGTGGCTCCTCCTGCTCTCACCGACCACCGTATCGGCTGCGGCCCGCCGCGCGGTCAGCGGTCGCCTTGATCGTGTGCCCCCGACCGTGGAGCGGTCCACTGCCGGGAATCGTGGCCCGGGACCGGCGTCGCCGGTCTACGGCGCGCCGCGCAGCAGGTCCTGCCGGGTGGTGACCAGGGTGCGCCACCGGGCTCGGACGCTGTCCTCGCGGTCGAGCCAGCGCACTCCGGAGAGGAATTCCGGTGGCAGGTCGGCCATGAAACGGGCGATGTCCACGTAGTAGGCGTAGTCGCTGTTCTGGGTGAGCTGGTCCAGCCGCACGGCGGCGGCCGTCAGTTCGTCGTCGGCGCCGAGGACGGCGTAGTGGAAGCAGACGGCGAGGCCCAGGAACGGTTTGACGGAGCGCAGCCCGGCGCTGTGGATGTCGGTGTGCAGAGCGGCGGCGCGGTCCTCGACCCCGGTGTCGGTGGTGCCGGCGTCGCGGATCAGGGCCGCGATGCGGACCGTGAGAGTGGTGGCGCGCAGGTCGAGGTCGGCGAGGAACTGCTCGGCGAGGGCGATCTCGTCGCCGGCCCGGTGGGGGTCGGCGAACGCGCAGACGAGGGCGAGCTGGGCCTGGCAGGTGGCGCGCTCCCCGGCCGCCGCGTGCTGCTCGGCCTCGGCTCGGGCGGCCTCGTACGCGGCGGCGGCCTGGTCCATCTCCGCCTGGGGCCACCACAGGTCACCCAGCACCCGCTGGTGACGGCCCTCCCAGCCCAGGGACTGGGCGGTGGCCAGCGCGGTGGGGAAGTCCCCGGCCAGGCGGGCCAGGTGTGCGAGGCCGCGGCGGGCGGCCGGGGCGAGGCGGGTGGTGCCGGCGGCGACCTGGGCCATGCCCTGGCGGGAGTCGGCGCTGCGGCCGAGGTCGCGCTGGGCCTTGGCCTGGTAGTAGAGGGCGAGGTCGGTGAGGTCCTCGGGCAGCAGGCGGCTGTCGAGGACGGCGCCCAGGCGCTCGACGGTGCGTTCGCGGTGCTCGTGTTGGCGGCGGGTGAGCGTGCTGAGGGTCTCGACCAGGGCCTCGGCGGGGGTGCGCGGCGAGTCCGGGACCGGCTGCTCGCCGGTGGGCGGGGCGAGCGGTTCCCAGATCGAGTCACCGACGTAGGCCCAGGCAGCGTCGGTCAGCCAGCCGAGTTCCAGGCGGTGGTCGCGGGCCAGGGCCAGGCCCTGGCGAAGGCAGCCGACGAGCAGCTGGCGTCCTGCCGTCGGGTTGTTGGTCCACTGCTCGCCGAGCGCGGCGTGGGCCCGCTGGGCGGCGCGGTGCCAGTCCTGGGGTGACCAGCGGTCGTCGGTGCGGTCGTCCGCGCCGCGGATGGTGGAGCGTACGACCTCGTGGAGGTGGAAGGGCCACAGCGCGAACTCGTCCTCGCGGACCATCGGCCGTTCGACCAGGCGCAGCGCGGGCGCCTCATGCGTCAGGCCGGCCGCCCGGGTCGCCAGGTCCACATCCCAGGCGTCCAGCAGGGTCACGGCCCGCAGGACGTGCCGCTCGTCCGCACTGAGGTCCTGGAGGGTACGGGCGACCAGCACGGGGAAGTCGACGTCGAAGTCGCCTGGCTCGGGCTGGCGGCCGGAGCGGCGGATCTCCAGGAAGCGCAACACCGACAGGTCCAAGAACAGCGGCAAGCCGTGAGAGCGGGCGGTGATGACGCCTCGGACCTCAGCGCCGATGAGCGGGCGGCCGTCCTGGGTCAAACGTCGGACCAGATAGTCGTCGCAGTCCTGGTCGGAGAAGTCGCCGATCAGGATCTGCCGACCCGCGTGTCCAGCGGCCGGGCCAGGCACGGGGCGGGCGTGCGGGACCTGGTGGCCGGTCAGGCCGGGCCAGGCGGAGGGCCCGGCGAAGTCGAGCTGGCCACTCAGGGCGGGGTCGGCCCACTGCAGGCGGTTGCGGCCGGTGATGACGAACATCGTGTTCGGCATCATCCACACCAGGCGCTGGATGAGGCGTTCTAGGTCGCGGTTGGTGCGGTCGCCGACGTCCTCGAAGGTGTCCAGCAGGATCACCGGCACGGTGCGGTGCTTGGCGGGCAGGCGGGACAGCTCCCAGGCGAGCAGGTGCGGGTAGTAGCTGAGCGAGTCGAGGTCGGCGTCGACCTCCAGCAGGTCCGCCAGGCGGGTGCAGCCGGCCAGGGAGCGGGCCTTCTGGTGGCGCTGGCGCAGTTCGTGGGCCAGCGTGGTGGTCAGCCGGCCGACCGCGGAGCCGACCCAGCCGGGCAGGGCCAGCTGCTGGGCGACCTCGCCGATCGCGGACTGGACCTGGCCGGGCAGCATCTTGCCGAACCGGCCGGCCAAGCCGGTGCGCTGCAGGTACTCCTCCAGGGGCTCGCCCGGGTGAACGGTGTTCCAGTACCGCGTGAGTGCGATGTCGAAGGCCGGCATGGGCTTGCCGAGGCGCTGGGCGAGGGCGAGGCGGATGGTCAGCACGACGCGCTCGAAGTCGATGCCCGTGGTGCGGGCCAGGTCGATGCGCACCGGCAGGATCCGGGTGCCCGGCCAGGTCTGCTCACCCCACTGGGCGGGCCGCTGCTCGCCGTCGGTCAGGGCGGCCTCCAGGCGCCGGGACAACGTGGTCTTCCCGACGCCGCCCACGCCGAAGTAGGTGATCACGTTGTTCCGGCCGGACTCCAGGTCCTGGACGTCGAAGCCGCTCTCACCGATGCGCCGCAGGTGCTCGTCCAGGGCGGCGGTCAGGACCGCCCACTGGTGCTGGCGGTTGGTGAACGCCTCGTCCGCGGTCAGCGACCGGTCGTTGGTACCGAACACGGCTCGCAGATCCCGACCAGCCACCACAACCCCCAAAGATCAACTGACCTGCCATCAACCCTAGGCCCCGACCGGGTCCGTCGGCGGCGCCTTGCCGAAAAGGCCAGGTCACCGGCCCGGCGTTGGCGCCGGACTTCGGCGAGGCCGCCGCGGGGCAGCGGGGCCGGGGCGCGGAGAATGAGCGCAATGCCCGCCCCGACCCCAAGGTGGTTCCCCATGCACGATCCCGCGAAGGCGGCGGATGCCGCCGACGGCCCCGCTGCCTCCGACGGCCCCTCAGGCATCAGCTTCGAGAGCGCGCACGACGTCCTGCAGCAGGTCCTCGCCCTCTACAACGAGCAGATCCATGCCGAGCGCCGGCGGCCTGCACCCGACACGCAGCGCCTGGGGCAGCTGCTGGCCGAGCGGAAGGCCGCCCGGGCGGAGCAGCTGGGCCTGGCGGATGCGGACGAGCGGGAGCTCGCCCGGATCCAGACCTTCTACGACGCCAGGCTCAGCGAGCTGACCGGCCCGTAGAGCGGCGTGCGCCGGGCCGGAAGGGCCAGGACCGTGGTGCGGCCCAGGCGCCGGGGTTGCAGGTGAACTGGCAGCAGTGGCCACGCCTGGCGGGTGATGGCGTCGACTTCGGCGCGGTACTGCGGCAGCGCGGCGCGCAGCTCGCGCTGCAGGGCGAGGAACTGGACGGCTTCCTGCTCGGTGTAGGGCCGCAGACGTCCGGCGGCCAGGGTGCGGGCCGCTCCGATGGGCCCGATCCAGTGGCCGTCGGCGTCGAGCTCGTTGCGGAAGACGGCGGTGGCGCCCCGCCGGGCGACGGTGATGTGGTCCACCGCCGCCTCCTGCTCGGCCGCCCGGACGCAGTCCAGGACGGCGTCCGCGCACCGGTCGTGACCCGCCGTGGTGGTGAAGCGGGCCGGGAGGTGGCCGCGGTTGGCCTGGGCGTAGCGGATCGCGGTGCCCTGGCGGCTGTCGGTGGTGCGCACGTCCAGCACCATGAGCTCGACGCGGTGTGAGCGGCGCCAGCGAGCGGCGTCGGCCAGGAACTCCTGGGCGCTGCCGGGGGCGATCTCGATGACGGCGTCGCCGCCGCGGGCGCGGACGTACTCCTCGGCCTTCGCCTGCCATGCCTTGTAGTCCGCGCGGATGCGGGAGCTCGCGGTGCGCGGCTGCTCGCGCAGCAGCCGCGCGTAGTCCGGGTGGTTCGCCTTGAAGTGGTCGCCGGATATCCAGGTGGGCCTGCGCCGGCGCAGCGCGCGCAGCACCATCTGGGTGGCCCTGGTCTTGCCCGCCCCGGGCTGGCCCATGACGTACACGGTGACCGGCCGGGCGTGGGAGGTGATCTCGCCGAGGTCGTCCAGGATCAGGTTCTCCCAGATCCAGTCGTGCTCCTCGTGGGAGAGCCGGTGGTAGTCCACGCCCGGCGGCTCGCGGCGCGGCTGGGCGATACGGCGCACCGGCTCGGCCAGCGCCGCGGCCCGCTCGGCGTCGGCCTGCACCGCCAGGCGCAGGTGCTGCGGCACGGCGCCGGTGTGCAGGCGCACCTCGGCCCGCGCAGTGGTGGCCCTGAACGCTTGCGTCTCGACCGCGCTCCAGGGCCGGCCGTGCTCGGCGGTGACCGCGTGGGCAGCGCCTGGCGCTCGGAGCCACACCCCGTCGATGAGTTCGTTGCTGTAGAGGACCTCCCCGCCGCGCCGCACCACCGTGACCCGGTCCGCGAGGTGCTCGGCTTCGATGGTCGCCAGCGTCTGCGGCAGGGCGGCCGCGCAGCCGTCGAGGTTCTCCCAGGAGACGAAGCGCACCGTGCCGGTGGCCAGGGCCTGTTCGACGGACCGGTCCAGGACACCGAGCTGGGACCACGCGTGCGCCGTGGCCAGGGCCACCACCTCGATCCGGTGCCCGGAGCGCCGGTAGGCCCGCGCGTCAGCACGGAAGGCCAGAGGATCCGCCAGGGCCGACTCGACGACGGCGTCGAAGTGCTGCTCGCGGACGTGCTCCTCCACCTCGGCCTGCCAGCGCCGGGTGTCGGCGCGGACCATCACCCCGGCCGTGCGCACGTCGGCTGCCAGCAGGTCGGCGTAGTCGCGGTGTTCGCGCTTGTAGAGGTCGGCGCTGATGCGCACGGCGCCTCCGCGCCGCGCGAGCACCGCTTGCACGAGATCGGCGATCTCGGTCTTCCCGGCTCCTGGAGGGCCGGCCACGATGACGACCACCGGACGGACCTGCGTCGTGGCGTGCCGGGTCCAGGCGGGAAGGATGGCCTGTGTCAGGGCCCTGCGGCTCTCGGTGTCGGACAGCGCTGACGACGGGGCATCATTCACCGGTCGTCTCCGTGTGCGGCTGCGGTGTGCCGTCGCCCGCCACGCTGTCGGCGATCCTGCGGGCGTGGATGGCTGCCGCCTCCTGCCACCCACAGGCGCTGCACCGCCTCAGCTCGTAGTGGTAGTCGCCGGTCTGGGCGGCGAGGACCTCTTGGACCACCTCGAAGTTGGAGCGGTCCCGTACGCGTCCGCACGGGGCGTCGTAGGAGTGGTACACGGTGTGGTCCGGGCCCGGGGTCCTGCGGACCAGGCAGGGGATGGACTGGTCCGCGTCCGCCCAGAGCGCGAGCTCGCTGTCCACCGCGGCGAGCTGGGCGTCGCACTCCTCCTTCGCGGCGGCCACCTTGGCGTAGAAGGAAGCGTGGATCTTGGCACGGCGTCGATGTAGTTCGGCCAGCTCATCGTCGAAGGTGTTCACGGCAGCCCCGTAAGAAGTATTCAATAAGCCGAGTACTTCTTATCATCCCGGAGGGCACGGCGGCACACCTTGCCCCGCTCCGCAGCGAGCAGGCGGGTCTGCGGATTTCACTGACGACGCCCCAGGCCGTCCGGCAGGCTGGCCTTCGTGATCTCACTTCCCGCTGTGCCCAGCTACATCGAAGGCCTGCCACGCGACCCGCGCGGCTACCCGGTGCCGGCCGAGAACCCGTGGACCGCGGGCGAACCCGATCTGGCCCGGCAGAACTTCCACCGGGGCGGCTCGCTGTGGGCCCAGAGCCGCTGCGCGATCTGCGGCTTCAAGATCCCGCCCACGGAGGCGAAGTACCGCCTGTTCGCCGAAGACGAGATCGGGCCCGTGATCCGGCACAACCGCTGCACACGCTTCGACGCGCCGGGGCACCGTGCCTGCATGATCTTCTCCGCGCTGGTCTGCCCGTTCTTCGCCACCCCGAAGGCACCGCGCACTCAGGAGAGCGTTCACGGGGAAGAAGTCCGCGGCCGCCGCCGGGGCACATCCGCCGCGCTCATCGGCTTCCAGACGGTCTACCTGACGGTGGAAGGCGACCCCGGTGACCAGTTCGCGCGCTTCGTCTACGACGGCATCCTCGAGATGCTCGACTTCGAGAAGCCGGAAGAACTGCAGCCGCACCTCGAAGCGGCCCTGAAGGAACTGCGCGCGCCCAGGGAAGGCGACCGTCTCTACTGGCGGCGCAACGACGCGGCCCAACGCGCCTGGGAGAAGACGACGGCAAAGGTCATGCAGCAGGGAACCCGCGTCCGATAGCCCGCCCCGGCCCGAACGGGGGACGGGGGCACGGCGGCGGGTGGTGCTCCGCTCTGCGGCCGGGCCGGTGGGGGCTGTGTCGCGCCCTGTGTCACGGCTGTGTTCCGCCCCGCCAGGATGCCCCGCTATGCCTGTTTCGCCCTGTGTCACCTATGTCCCGAGGGCCGTGTTTGCCCAGGTGGAGGGGTGTGCCTGTATCTGTTGTGTCTTCTGTGTCCGGACCGCCGTCGGGCGGTTCGCCGGGCTGGGACGGCTGGCGGCTACCGGTCGGGTGAGGCGTCCTCGATCTCGCGGTCGTGGGTGTTCAGCGCGCCCGGGCCGGGCGGCCCATGAGTTCCTGGAGGAGCACGATCGTCTCGGCGTCCATGTCGACGTCGCCGATCTCCTCGTTGACCTGTCGCAGGTGGGCGATGGCTGTATGGAGGGCGTCGGTGTCGCCGGCGGCATGGTGGGCGCGGAAGACCATCCGGTGGAGGATCTCGTTGTCCTCGCCGGCGAGCAGGCCGCGGCGCGCGGCCCACAGGGTGCCGGGGATGTCGCCGGTCTCCAGGCAGCGGGTGGCCAGCTCGTGGGCGGCGTGGGTGATCTCGCTGATCATGCCCTGGATCGCGTGTTCGGCCCAGGCGTAGCGGCCGGGGTCGGTGGCGGCCAGGGGGCGCCCGCGCACCAGGGCCAGGGCGTGGCGCAGCGCGAGCGTGCCGTCCTCGCCGGGGTCGGCGTGGCCGGCTCGGGCCAGGCGCAGGAACTGGTCCCAGTCGACGGTGACGGTGCGGGCCAGGCGGTAGCGGTTGTCGGGGGTGTCCTGGAAGTGCGGCAGGTGCGGCGTGCCGTCGGGGGCGGTGCCCAGCCAGCTCCGGGCGCGGGAGGTCAGGCTGTTGCGGACGTTCCTGCTGGTGATCTGGCCCGGCCACAGCGCCTCGTCCACCGCGTGGTGGTCGGCCCCGGGGTTGAGTGCGAGGTAGACGATCAGCTCGGTGGCCGCCCGGCGCCGGTTGGAGCCGATGGTGCCCGCCGCGCCCTCGATGCTGAGCGGGCCGAGCAGGAGCACGGACGGGCCGTCAGGACCCGCGGCCGGCTCGGGAAGCGACACGGCCTGCGAAACCGGCACCGACGCCGGGCCCCGGACCGGCACCGACGCCGGGCCCCGGACCGGAGCCGGGGCCGGGACGGGGTGTTCTTCGGTGGGCCGGGGGAGTGCCTTGGTGTGCTCGTCGTCCTCGGCGAGGATGTCGGCGAGTGAGGGCCCGGGGCGGGAGGCCTCGGCCAGGGTGGGGGTCGGTGGGGCGAGGGGTGTCGCGGCCGCCGGCTCGGTGTCGGCCTCCTCGGGCGTGACGTCCTCGGTGAGGGCGTCGCGTTCCAGGTCGGCGTACTCGGCGGGCAGCCCGTCGTCCTCGGCCCGCGTGGCGGTGTCCGTCGTGGTGTCCTCTTCGACCGGCTCCGTCCCGCCCGTCTCCTCCGTGGCCGTAGCCGGGGCTGGGGCTGGGGCGTCCAGGTCGCGGTCGCGGTCGCGGATCCAGGCCGGGGCGGGAACGTCGGCGGTGCTGGCGGCGAGCGCCAGGAGGTCGATGGCGTCGGCGTAGTGCTCGTCGGTCAGGCCCTGCAGGCGGATCGTCAGCCCGGAGCCGGGCAGCACGAGCGGGGTGTCCGGCCCGGCGCAGGCCAGCGTCCAGCCGTCGCCCGGCGCTGGGGCGGTGCCGGCGGTGACGAGGGCGGCGGCCGGGCGGGGCTGTTCCAGGACCGCGGCGGCGAGTTGCTCGGTGGCCTCGTCGTCGCCCGGGTGGGCGGCCAGCAGGATCTGCGGGGTCCAGGAGTCGCCGGCCTCGTCGGTCAGGCGTACCTCGCGCGGGCTGGTGGCCGCGGCGGCGGTGAGCGCGCGGCGCTGCCCGACGGCGCGGGCACCGAGGGTCGCCAGGGCACGGGCGGTATCGGTGCGCTCGACCCGCTCGGGGACCGCGTCCTCCAGGCGCGGGGCGGCGTCGCCGAGGACGGTGATGTCGAGGTGGCCGATGAGGGGGGTGGTGGCCAGCTCCACGGCCAGGGCCTGGAGGACGTGGCGGGCGGTGGGGCCGGTCAGGTGCAGGTGCCCGGGCTGTTCCAGGTCGATGAGGACCAGGTGGCCCTGGGCGGTCCAGCCGAGCGAGACGAGCGCCGGGTAGGGGGTGTCGATCGCCCGGAGGTCGTCGGCGTCGGCCAGGTCGGCGCCGCCGCCGAGCGCCCACACGGTAGGGCGTCCGGCCGCGGTGAACGGCTTCACCGGGGCGCCGCAGTCGTCGGCGAGGTGCAGTTCGAGGCGGCTGCCGGTGACGATGACCGCCTGCACCGCGGGCAGGGGGCGGCCGATGGCGGTCAGGTGCAGGGCCATGGTGCGCAGCGCCTGGTCGAGCAGGTCGAAGGCGGCCGGGCGCTGGGCGGTGCGCAGGCCCTGTTCGGTGGCGGCGGTCTGGCCGTCGGGCAGGGGGATGTGCCGCCCGGGGCGCACCCGTCGCTGCTGCAGGCGTCGGCGCAGTGCGAGGGTGCCGAGCAGGGCGGCGGCCAGTGCGCCCGCGCCGAGCCAGGCTTCGGCGGGCGCGAGTGCGATGCGGCTCGATTCGGTGTGGGCGGCGGGTGTGGGGGCCGGTTTCAGGATCTGGGCGCCGGTCGGGGAGGGAAGGGGCACGGTGCTGGGGGCCGGCGCGGCGGGCAGGTCGGCGGCGGGCGAGGGGGTGGTGGGGGTGCTCGGCTCCGGTGCCGGGGTGACCGGTCCCGCGGACGAAGCGGCCGGGGCGGCCGGAGTGGTCGGGGCGGGCTGTGCGGCGGCGGGTGGGATGGTCGGCTGGGTGGTCGGGGTACTGGGGGCCGCGGGCGGGGTGCTCGGTGCGGCCTGGGCGGGCAGGTCGAGGACCTGGCCGGGGTAGACGAGGTCCGGATCGGTGAAGCGGCCGCCGTCGGGCAGTTGCTCGCCGCGGTTGGCGGCCCACAGGGCCGGCCACTGGTTGCCGTCGCCGAGGTGCTGCTGGGCGATCGCGGTGAGGCTGTCGCCCTGGCGGACCGTCACCGTCTGAGGGGCGGCCGGGGCCGGTGCGGCCGAGGCCGCGGGGCCGGCGTCGTGGCCGGTCGCCTGCGTGGCCGCGAGCTGGGTACTGCTGGCCGCGGGGCTGGGGTGGGCGTCGGCGGGCAGGGTGAGCACGGTGCCCTGGGGCAGGTGCTGGGTGGGTGTCAGCAGGTTCAGGCCGGCGTTGAGGGCGGCGATGTCGGGCCACCGGTTGCCGTCGCCGAGGGTGCGCACGGCCACGCTCCAGGGTGTCTCGGTGGCGCTCTGCACGGTGACCGTCGAAGCACCGGTGGCGGTGGTCGGTGCGGCCGCGGCTGTGGGGCCGGCGGCATCGGTGGTGCTGGTGGGGGGAGTGGTCGACGGGTCGGGGCGGGCGTCGGTGGGCAGGCGCAGGGTCCATCCGGGCTGCAGGTCCAGGACGTCGCTGGTCATGACGGTGCCGTCGGCCTGGCGGATGCCGGTGTTGAGCTGGGCGATGTCGTGCCAGCGGGTGCCGGAACCGAGGTAGTGCTCAGCGAGGTCCCACAGGGTGTCTCCGCGCACGACCTGGTGGACCGGCCCGGACCACGCCTGGTGGCCGCTGACCGGTGCGCTGGCCGCCGGTGTCGGGGTGATGGCCGCGGTGGCGGTGGTGGGGACCGCGGCGCTGGCCGCGGGGGCGTCGGCGAACGCGCCGCCGGCGGGCAGGAGCAGGACGACGCCGGCGACCAGGGAGGCGGCCATGCGCTGGGTGGCGCCCAGGGCGCGCACGCGCGGGGCCTGTCGGTGGCGCAGCAGCGCGTGCGCCTCCACCACGACGGAGCAGACGAAGGAGGCCCAGGCGGCCCAGCCGATCACGGTGATGGTGCCCAGGAACAGCACGCCGGTGTCGGGGGAGGTGAGCGCGGTGGTGACGTCGTGCCAGGACGGGATGCGCCCGGGCAGGACCCCGACCGTGGTGAGGGCGAGGGGGAGTGCCGCGAGCAGGACGAGCAGGACGGCGAGGGCGGCCAGGCCGCGGGCGGTGGCACCGAGGCGGGAGGGCGGGGCGGTGCGGGGCAAGGGTCAGCCTCCCTGGACGACGAGTTTCGCGCTCGCGTGGCCGGTGACAGTTCCGCCGCCGGTGGGCCAGAACATCGGGGTGAAGGTGGTGCTGGTGTCGACGATGATGCTGCCGTCGCTGCCGAAGGAGACGCTGCCGGCCACGCCGGCCTGCTGGAGGTAGGCGGTGGCGGCGCGCTGGGCGGCGTTGCGGTCCACCGTGATGCCGTCGCCGGAGATGGCCGCGCCCGCACTCACGCTGTCGGCGCCGATCCGGGCGGCTTCCTGGGCGGTGGACTGGGCGTGGTTGAGGGCGCTGAGTTTGTCGGCGCCGTCGGCGACCAGGGCGATGACGGCGAAGATCGCGATGACGGCGGTGACGACGAACAGCGAGATGCTGCCCCGGTCCGACTCGCCGCGGCGGCGCAGGCGGTCGGCGAGGCGGGCCAGGCGCAGGCGGTCGGCGAGGCGGGCCAGGCGCGGGCGGTCGGCGAGGCGGGCCAGGCGCGGGCGGCGGGTCATGAGGCGGTCCTGGCGCGGTAGGGGTCGATCGGGCTGGTGAACACCCCGGTCACGGTGGTGGTGCCGGGCATCCCTGGCAGGGTCAGGTCGGACAGGTCGACGGTGCAGCGCACGGTGACGGTGACGCTGGCCGGGGTGCCGAGGGCGGTGGCGAAGCCGGTGGTGGGCACGTCGATCTGCAGGGCGCTGCAGTGCTGGCCCTGGTCCTGCAGTGCGGCCTGGGCGGCCTGGGTGCCGGCGGTGCGGGCGGCGGTGGGGTCGCGTTCCAGCGAGGCGGCGCGGGCGGCCTCGCGCGCGGCGTCGCTGACCGAGTTGTCGGCCAGGTGGCTGCGGCCCACCGCGACGACGAGCAGCAGCAGGGCCAGGAGCACCGGGAACAGGATCGCGGCCTCCAGGCTCAGGGCCCCGCGGTCGCGGTCGCGGTCGAGTCGGCGGCGGCGTTTGGGGTGTGGGGTCATCGGGTGGCCGTCACCCGCTCGCGCGGGGCGCTGGCGTGCTGGCTGATCGGCAGGCTCAGCCCGGGGATCCAGGTGTCCACCCGGCCGGTGACGTCGATGCGCACGGTGGCGCCGTCGGATCCGCTGACGGTCCGTGAGTCGATGCTGCCGCCGGCCCGGTCGAGGAAGCCGGTGGCAACGGCGATGCCCTGGTCGATGCCGTAGCCCTGCACGCGGGCGGTCTCCACGCCGCGCTGCGCGGCGGACAGGGCCACGTCGCGGGCGTGGTACCAGAGGCCGGCTTGGATCGCGGCGAAGATCACGGTCATCACGAGGGGGAAGACGATGGCCAGCTCCAGGGACAGGGCGCCGCTGTCCCGACCGGCGCGCAGGAGCCGGCGGCGCAGTCGGGAGAGCGGTCGCAGCGGTTGTGGCAACGCGTCCTCCGAAGCGATGGTGAGCGGTGTTGGTGGGGGCGGGCCGGTGGCCCGCGGACAAGAGGCTGCCGGGCCTACTTGATGGCGCCTTCCTTCTCGGTGAGCTTGGCCGCGAGGAAGACGCCCAGGGCGATGCCGCCGGCGACCAGGACGCCGACCAGGATGGCCATCTCGATGGACAGGGCGCCGCGGTCCTTCTCCTTCACGTCGCGCAGCTCGGCGAAGCGGGCGCGCAGCAGGGTGACCAGGTACTGGACGGTGCTGTCGTTGGAGAACACGGTGGAGCCTTTCGGTGACGGCCGTTCAGGCGGCCATGATCTTGGTGATGGCCGGGAAGGCCATGTAGATGGACATGATGATCACCAGGGCTGTCACCGGGATGATCATTTTCTCGGAGACGGCGTTGGCCTCGGCCTGGGCGTCGGTCATCAGGACGCCGCGCAGACTGCGGGCCTGGGCCCGCAGGGTGGAGTAGACGGCCGCGCCCTCCTCACCGGCGAGCGCCATGATGTCGGCGGGCGCCCCGAGCTCGGGCACGCCGAGCTCTTCGGAGAGCTGCTTGAGGCCTTCCCACGGGGGGATGCCGGCGAGCTCGGCGCGGGTGAGCGCATCGCGCAGCCGCACGAACACCCAGCCCTGGCCCAGTTCGGTGGGCCGGCGCAGTGCCTCGGAGGGGCCTGCGTCGGCGGCGCGTTCCAGGCAGACCATCTCCAGGTAGGAGGCGATGGCGTAGCGGAACTCGCGGCGCGCGTTCGCGGCGTCCTCGCGGGCCTGGACGTTGGGGATGAGGGAGAACAGGACGGCCAGGCCGATCGCGGCCAGCGCGGGCGGCGTGAACGGCACGGCGATGCCGGCCAGGGCGATGAGGGCGACGGTCACCGACGGCATGAGGAGTCCGACCAGGGCGAATGAGAGCCGTTTGCCGACGTGCTGGGCGGGGGTGCGTCCGAGCAGGTCGAGCTCCTGGCCGGGCAGGCGCAGCGGGCCTTCGCCGACCACGGCCAGGACCCGGGCGCCGGCCCGGTCCCACCCCGAGGACTGGGCCGCGGCGGCGCGCGGTTCCAGGTTCTCCAGGCGCCCGGCGTCGGTGCGGCGCAGCAGGTCACCCAGATCCGGGCGCTGTCGCATCAGCCCGGCGGCCGTGACGGTGGCGCCCAGGCCCAGGACGGCGCCGGACAGGATGGCAGGAGCGGAGACGATCATGCGTGCTCCCCGGGGGCGTCGTCGGCCGGCGGCAGGAACCGGGGGGCCGGCTTGGTGATGGCCATGCGGCGCATCCACACCAGCACCCCGACGAACGCGCCCGCCAGGATGATCAGGATGGCCTGCCCCGTGATCGAGCTGTAGGGCTTGACGTAGGCGCCCGACAGCATCGACAGGCCGAACGCGCCCAGGCACATCAGCGACACGGCACGGAAGTTGGTGCGCGGCTTCTCGCGGTCGGCCTCGATCTTGCGGCGCATCAGCACCTCCTCGGACAGCTGCCCGGCCAGCTCGCGCAGCGCCGCGCTCAGCCCGGCACCGCGATCGGCCGCATGCATGATCATCAGCGCGGCGACGGAGTCCACCGACGCGTCGTTCATCTCGTCCGCGAACGCCCGGTAGGCCGATCCGGCCTGCCAGCCGGAGGACAGACGGGCCGTCAGCCGGCCGATCTGCGGGGCGATAACGGCCGGGGCGCTGCGCCCGCTGGAGGCCACGGCCTGCTCCAGCGAGATGCCGGCGGTGTGGATGTCGGCCAGGCGCCGCACCCACTCCTCCAGCGCCTCCAGGCGCTGGATCTGCTCCTTGCTGCCGCGCCCGGGCTGGGTGAGCCAGGGCAGTGCGAGGACGGCGGCGGCGCTCAGCAGGCCGGCCAGCGGCCAGGAGGTGAGCAGCCACACCAGCAGCCCGCACCCGGCGGCGCCGGCCGCCAGCAGCCGGCGGTCCGACCAGAGGCCGGCCGGGCCCGCGCCGTCACGGGCGCGGCCGGCGCGCAGCCAGCGCTCCACCGGGCCGGTCGGCCTGGCCACGGGCGGGGCGGTGGTGCCGACCAGGCCGACGACGGCGACCACGGCGCCGGCCACCGCCACCACGCCGGCGACGGCGGCCAGCAGGGCATCAGGGGTCAAGGTCACGCTCACGCTTCCATCACCACCTGCAGCGGCCGCTCCCACGCACCCCAGGGCTGCTGGAGCAGGCGCCGCTCGAAGCCGGCACGCTCCAGGTCCGCCAGGCACTGCGGGGCCATGAGCGGCACCGCCCGCACCTCCCGGCGCCCCGCCTCCTCCCGCGGGCCGAAGACGTGCTGGCGCGAGGGCCGGCCGCCCTCGCCGACGCCGGTCACCTCCACCACCTGGGAGACGAACCGGTGCCGCGAGCCGCCGATCGCGGTCTCGTCCACCAGGCGCACGTAGACGATGAAGTCGATCGCGTTCGCGATCAGCCGGTACGCCAACGAGTCGGTCATCTGCGTGCCCTCGGCCTGCATCGCGAGCATCACCAGGCGCTCGATCGCCATCTCCGCCGAGCGGGCGTGCAGCGTGCACATGCTGCCGCCCTCGCCCTCGCCCATGGCGTGCAGCATCGGCAGCACCTCCTTGCCGCGGACCTCGCCCACGATCACCCGGCGCGCGCTCATCCGCAGCGACTGGACGAACAGCTCGTCCAGGCTGATCTCGCCGGCCGCCCGTCCGTCCGGACCGCGTTCGCCGTTGCCCTCGCGCGCCTCCATCGCCACCACGGTCGGCCCCGCCGGGTCGGTGTGCAGCCACAGCTCGTACTCGCCCTCCAGCGTCACCACCCGCTCCGAGGACGGGATCTCGCGGGCCAGCGCCCGCATGAGCGACGTCTTCCCCACGCCCTGCGATCCGGCGACGACGATGTTCTTGCGGGCCAGCACCGCCGCCCGCAGGAACGCGGCGAGGGTGGAGTCGATCGTCCCCCACGCCCGCAGGTCCTCAAGGCCCTGGGAGCGGGTGCGGTGACGGCGGATCACGATCTCCGGCACCGGCGTCACGAACGCGGTCGCCGCCAGCCGCGACCCGTCCGCCAGGCGGGTGTTGAGCAGCGGACTGGCCGGGGTCAGGGAGCGCTCGCCCTGGCCCTGCGTCCTGACCAGCTGGTTGATCAGCTCGATCAGCTCGGCGTCCGACTCCGCGATCCGCCCCACCCGCTGGGACGGGCGGTCGCGGTAGTCCACCGTGACGTTGTCCGCGCCGGAGATGATGACGTTCTCCGTCTCGGTGTCGTCCAGGTAGGGCTGCAAACGGCCGGCCTGGAACAACTCGGCGAACACCGCCTGCCGAATCGCCTGCTCGTCGCGCGCGCTGAGCGGGGCGGCGGTAGCCGCATACGCGGTCGCCCACTCCGCGACCACGCGGTTCACCAGGCTCTGCCCCAACTGCCGGCGGTCCGCCAGGCCCATACCCGGGCTCTCGGCCGAGGCCTGCGCCAGCTGCTCGGCCACCCGCTGCCGCAGCTCGATCACCCGCGCGTACGGCACCGCCAACCCGCCCACCTGCGCATCCGGCTCCGAGCGCACCGCGGCCCGGGGACGGACCGGACCGGGCACCAGCGGCGCCGCCACGGGCACCGGCGCCGGCTGGGGCGCGATGGCCCACCCGGCCCCGGAGGCGGCCTGCCCCTGCAGCAGCGCGTCCTTGAAACGCTCGGCCCGCGACGAGCCTGCACCGGTCGGAGGCGGTGACATGACGTCAGACATGGGAAACCTCCCCCACCTGGGCGCCACGCGGCGTCAGCTGCAGGCGGCGCCTGGTGGCGGCCACCGTGATCTGCTCGTGCGCGCTGCGCCCGGCCCGCATCAGCGGCGCCAGCGAGAGCCTGCCGCGCAGGCTGCCGCCCTCGGTCAGCACCTGGGCGGTGGACGGGTCGTCAGGAAGAGCGGCCAGGATCGGCAGACCCAGGTGCACGCCGATCTCGCTGGGCCGGTACGGGCCGTGCTCGATCACCAGCAGCCCCAGCGCACCCGCCCCCGCACCGCGACGGTCCAGGTCCTCGCGCAGCACCTTCACCACCGGCGCGGCCGCCGCCACCGACGCCGCCGTCGCCCGCACCACCAGCAGCACCACATCCGCCCGGCGCAGCAGCACCGCCGGCGACAGCGACTCGTTCAGCCCGGTCGCGGACTCCACCACCACCCGCCCCGCATCCACCAGCACGTCGTAGCCGTCCTGCTCCATCACCCGCACCAGCGCGTGCACGGCCTCCCACGTGCCGGCCAGGGACGCGGCCTGCGCCGGATCGGTCACCCCGGGCAGCAGCAGCCGGTCCCCGGCCGCATCCAGCGGCACCAGGTGCCGCTCGAACACCTCGGCCAGGGTTCCGGAGCGGTGCGCGGCGGCCAGGCGGTGCAGCCCGACCGCCGCGGTCACCTCCCCCTGCAGACGGCCGTTGCGGATCGTGCCGCCGGACGGATCCGCCTCCACCAGCAGCGTGCGCGAGGGCGCGGACAGGGCCAGCGCCAGGGCCGAGGCGGTCACCCCGACCCCCTTCGCCGACACGAGAGCGGTAACGGTCATCAGTGCGCCGCCTTCAGTACGATCGCCACCCGGCCCGTGGCCGCCCAGGAGGCCAGCGCCGGGCTGTCCACCGGGGAGACCGCCAGGTCCACCACCCGCGCCCCGTTCGCATCCGGCGCCGCGACCTGCACGATCACCGCGCTGATCGTCGCCGGCTGCGCGGGCGAGGCTCCCGTGCCGTCCTGCTGGCCCGGGGTCTGAACCACCGTCACCACCTGCCCGGGCAGCAGCGTCTCGGCGGGCAGCTGCCCCGGTTTGGCGAACACGCCCACCGTGTCCCGGCCCGCGGCCAGGGGCTGCCCGGCCCGCACCGACCTGTCCGTCACCAGCGACCCGGCCGGCAGGTCCATTGCCGCCGTCTTGCCCAGGACGTCGTGGGCCCGTGCCACCGGGACCGGGTGCAGCGCAGGATCGGCGACCATGGAGGCCCGCACCAGGTCCTCGGAGGTGATCACCTGGCCGGCCGGGATGTCGTGGGCGACCGCGATCACCTCGGTACGATCACCCGCCAAATTGACCAGGTAGGCGCCCGACAGGCCGCCCACGGCGGCCAGGGCCACGCCGATCGCGACCAGCGCGGGGCGCCGGCTGCGCCTGGGGGAGCTGTCGGTGATGGGCAGCGCCGCGCTCTGCCGGCTGCCGGGGTCCTCGGCCTGGGCCGAGCGCCGCTTCTGGGTGATCAGTGCCATCAGGACGTTCTTCTTCCTTCACGGACAGGTGCGAGAGAACTGGGGCGGACACAGCGCCGAGGGATTGCTGGGCTGGTCACTGGGTGTTGATGGCCTGCGCCTCGGCGATCTTCACGGTGGCGGTCGCGGTGCGGTCCACCGGGATCTCGCCGTGCTGGCCCGTCGTCGCGCTCCAGTCGACGAGCCACTTGCTGGTCGCGGTGATCGCGTAGGTGCCGGGCTGGGTGTAGGTATGGCCGCAGCCGGGCTGCTGGGTACCGAACGAGGGGTCGTACTTCACCCCAGGGCCGGTGCAGGTCACCGACGTGCCGTCACCGGTCGCCCAAATGATCCGATCCACGTGCGCCGTCGCGGTCACCGTCACCCCGCCGGCCGAGGCCGTGGCCGAGGTCGGGCCCCACGTCTTGTCCGAGACCGTGTTCCACAGCCACACCGGCAGACCAACCAGCGACGCGCTGCCACCCTGCCGCGGCGCGGTACCGATGTCCGCACCCAGCAGACCCATCTGCGTGACCATCTGCTGGGCCACCGTCGCAGGGTCGACGGCCGCGGCCCCGCCGAAGCCGGGGGGCGGGGTCGCGCTGAACGTGGTGCCGCCCAGCAGCTCCTCACCTGGGAACGGGCAGGTCACGTTGTACAGCTGGCCGTCGCCAGGCTTGTGCTGGGCGGGCGCGCTGTCGGCGTTCTTCCACGCGGGGTCGTCGTCCGGAGGCTGGGGGGTGAGCAGCGCCCAGTAGCACTGGTCGGAGGCGTTGAACCAGCCCATCTTTGGGTCGGAGCAGGGGACGACCTGCCCAACGTGCTGGCAGACCTCCACGCCGCTCGCCGCGCCGGCGCCGGTGGAACTGGTGTTGCTGCTGCCCGTAGTTCCGGTACTGCCGGGACTACCCCCGCCTGTTGCGGTGACCGTGCACGTGACCACCCACTCCGGGCAGTCGACTCCGCCGCCGCCGTCCGCGTGGGCGCTGCTCGTGCCGAAAGTACCAGCGGTGACGGCGATGAGCGCCGCGCCGGCCAGCCGCTGCCGGAGCGTCAGCATGTCCGGGTCCGGTCGATGGTTCCCGTCATGATGACCCACCGGCCCTCGAAGATCGCCGCTGTCGCGGACAGCGGGTGCCGGTGGGAGTCGGGAACCTGCTCGACGTGCTGACCGGTGGCCTTGTAGATCGGGTAGTAGGTCGTGCCGTCGATGCAGTCCGTGAGGGTGGCCCTGGCGGGGCTGCTGCTCAGATCGACAGCCGTCACGGTGGGGCTGAGCGTCGGCGCCCCCACCGTGACCATGCCGTGCTGCTGGTAGTAGAACTCGGTCGCCTTGATGCCGGACAGGGCCTTGTCCTGGGCGTACTGCTCGACGTTCACGCCGTCGTAGCCGCCCTGAGAGTAGACCTTGACCTGGGCGTCCCACATCGACTTGTACGCCGCCAGCACCTGGCGTGTGGCGTCTGTGGTGGGATCGCTGGAGGGTGAGGCCGGGGGAGAGGCTGACGACGAGGGTGAGGCTGACGACGAGGGTGAGGCCGGCGAGGATGAGGGGAGCGCTACGGGCTTCTTCGCGCTGGACCCGCAGGCGGTCAGGAGCACGGCGGCGGTGAGGACAGCAGTTGCTGCGGGGAGCGCACGCGCGCTGATGGATGAAGTGGAAGAGCGAGTCCTGTGGTGCATGGTCCATCCCCCAGAGTCATCTGTCTGGCCGAAAGCGGCCTGCAGCCCGGTGACCTTCCGCCGGCTTGCGGACGTTTGATGTCCTAACCGGATAGACGCGTCCTGCGTCACCCACACGTCCTTGGCGGTCGGACCGGACACGGGCGTGCAGTTCCCCAGCAGTACAGCCGTGCCACAGCGGTACTGCGTAGTCACACTACGAGATTTTTGGCCAATTTCCTACCACCTAGTGGTAGTTCGACTACTCTGCGGAGCCGCAATTCGAAGTTCTCGTGATGAATCGGAATATAACCATCCGTCAGGTGCGACAGTCAGCAACGGGCCGATGGATGGGCCGTGCTGTCTGTTCACCCGATCGGGTCATCACGTTCCGGTCCGGGCGCCGTGTGCACGAGGTCCGTGACGCCCCTGAGTGGTTCCGGGAGCACGGCGAAGGTGACGACCGGTCGTTACACGGCCGACCCGGGGCGGTCCTCCCGGCCGCCGGGGATGACCCGCAGGACGGGGCTGGCGGGTGCGAACTCGCCAAGGTCGAGCGCGGCGTCGCGCCAGTTGGCGATCAGCTGCAGCAGCCGGGCGGTGTCGTCGGGGAACGGCGGCGCCTCGGTGCCGGGGACGACGGGCTGGAGGATCGCAGCGGCGAGCCGGACAGCATGCAGGGCGGTGGTCGCCCGCGGTTCGATGCCGCCGGCGTGACCGACGTGCCGCAGGGCGTCGAGGCGCTTCTCCAGCTCCAGCAGCATGTCGTAGGCCGGGACGTATGCCGGGTTGCTCCACTCCTCGCTCACCGAGCCTCCTCCCGGTCGGCGGGGCCGGTGTCCTCGACGTGGGCTCCGGTCGGCTCCGGGGCGTCGGCCCAGGTCCCGAACGGGCCGGGCCGCCCGGGCTCCTCGGCGCCGAGCAGCAGCGCGCCGCCCTTCATCCGGTGGGGGCTGGGGATCACGGGGTGGCCTCCTCGCGGTCGGTGGCGGTGAGCGAGGCACGCTGGGCGACCAGGCGCTGATGGCGTGGATCGTCGGCGTAGGACGGTGGCATGACCGCGAGCCTACCGAGGCGTACAAACGGGCTGACGGGTAATCAGTCACGACGAACGCCCCTGCCACTACTGCACCTGGCGAGAGGACCGGTCGGAGGCTGCCACCGCACCGTCGGAGCACACGGCCTGGCCAGCAGGTGGTTCGGGAATGAAGGCCATAGCCGGTTGGCGGTAGGTTAACGGGTTCGCCGTGGCGGCACGGGACCGCTGAGGCCCGCGCCCGCCGGACAGGTCGGCGCTGATGCGCTTCGGCAGCACAAGCGAGGTAGCAGGAGGTTGACGTTGTTCCTCGCGAACGAAGCCAGCATCCGCGAATCGCGGCTTCCGCGAGCTGCGAGAGATCGGCCTCGCCTGGGCCATCGAGGACGCCCTCTACCAGCTGCACCCGCTGCTCACCGGCGGCCGTTCGGCCACGCGCCTTGCCGCCGTCCCGCAGATCAAGGTTCCGAAGGTCGGCGAGCAGCGTCGCCAGCGCTACGCCGCCCAGCTCGCCAGCCTCGGCCTGTCGGCCTGAGCCGCTCCACCGTTCAGCCCGCCGACCCGGCTCTGGTCGGCGGGCTGAACCGTTCTGGCCCCCGCGCGGGGGCCAGAACGGTTCAGCCGGTGCTACCGGCCGGGGCCCGAGCGGTAGCTGTTGGCCCCCATGCAGGGGCCAAAGCGGGAAGGTCGGTGCTACCGCGCCAGCGGCGGAAGCCGTCCGGTCCGCCCGGATTGAGGTCCTGGGCCGGGCCGGACGGCGCCTTCGGGCGCGGTGATCGGTCAGGTGAACCTGGTGTTCTTCAAGGTCCCCGGCAGCGTCAGGTAGTCAGGTGCGGTGGGTGGTGGGGTGGCCGCCGGTGGGCCGGCGCAGGTGGTGGGCGGTGACCAGGTTGTCGAGTCGCTCCAGGTTGTCGAGGATCTCGCCGGCGGGGCGGCGGCGCATGTTGGTGTCGATCGCGGCGTCCAGGGCGGGAACGCCGGCCGGGTTGTTGTAGTGGGCGAAGACCTCCTCGACGGGCAGGCCGCGCACGCGGAACGGCGTGGTCCGTACGCCGTCCAGGGTCACGGACATGAGGTAGTGGTACTTCGGCAGTTCGGTGATCGTCTCCGCTTCCACCAGGCCGCCCCAGCGCTTGGCCACGAAGTCGGCTTCGTCGACGTCGGCCGCGCAGGTGGACAGGATCGACTGGTTCTGCAGCAGCGCCTGGCGGGTGATGGCGCTGAGCCGCAGCGCCATCTGGGTCATGCCGGTCAGCCGCACCTCGTACTTGCGCAGTTGCTCGCAGATCGCCGCGAGGAAGCCCTTTGACGAGGCGTCCAGGGCGGTGAGCTCGTCGATCCACGACCAGAAGGTGCGCCGCCGGTTGCGGGGGGTGTCCTGGCGGGAGAGGCCGGCGCGGTGCAGGTCGTGGATGAGCAGGCAGCTCACGATGGCGTCGGCCTCGGATCCGGACGGGCAGACGAATACGACCTTGCCCTGGTCCATCGCGGTGCGGGCGTCGTAGCCGGAGCGCGGGTTGCCGAAGAACGCCTGCAGCGACTGCGAGGTGTCCAGGCGGTCGATGGCGTAGGTGACGGTGGGGGTCGCGTCCTTCGGGAGGGCGGGGAACACGTTTTCCCAGTAGGCGCGTGCGCTGCGGGGCAGTTTGGCCAGCAGCGGCAGACGCCAGTCGTCGTCGGTCAGCCACGACCTGATCTGGAACAGCGTGCACTGGGCCTGGGGCTGGCCGGCGCGCACGGCCTGGAGGTTGAGCAGGGCCAGGGCCTGGGCGGTGCGGGCGAGGATGGTGCGGGCGCGGGGGGCGTGGTCGCCCCAGTCCTGGGCGGCGGCGATGCCCTCGACCACGCACCGCACCACGTCCTGGACGTCGCTTGCCCTCTTGCCTCCCATCGACAGCGGGTTCCAGGACACCACGGGCTGCTGCTCGTCGGTGACCCGGGCCAGGTCGATGAGCCAGAGCCGGTCCATGACCTGGGGGTGCGCCAGGTAGGGCCGGGCCCGGATCCAGGCCTCGCCGTGCGGGTCCAGGAACCAGGTGCCGGCCCCGTTGTGGGCGAGGGCGATGCACTGCACCAGTGCCTGCTCGGTCTTGCCGTGGCCGGACTTGCCGAGGTTCAGTGCGAACAGCAGGTCGCGCTGCGGTACGGCGCCGATCCGTTCGATGCCGTCGGGGTAGACGACCGCGCCCAGCGGTACCAGGCCCGCCTGGCCGGTGTAGACGGGCAGGGTGGCCGGGGCGGGCGGGACCAGGCCGCCGGAGCGCACCACGCTGGAGGCGTGGCAGTGGCGGCTGGGGGGTTTGAGCCAGCCGGCGACCTCGGGCACCGTGACCCACTGCCGGCGCCGCGGGGCGAACTCCCCGGTGTCGAAGCGGCGGTCGAAGTCGGCGACCGCCCGCCGGCTCTTCGGGCGGTGCGTCTTGAGGTAGTTCTCGCCCGAGGTCGCGGCCATGGCGGCGAGCAGCTGGTGCATGCGGGCGAGTGCGGCCTGCGGGTGCCGGGCCTGGGTGCGCAGCAGCACCTGCACCGCGAACACGGCCGCGCCGGGGGTGAACTTGCCCACCGCGGCGGCCGCGTCCGTCATCCGCGGTACCCGCCCGCCGCCGCCTGGGCCGCCGGTGGGGGTGCCGCCGTTCCAGGCGGAGCGGAACGAGGAGGTGATGCCGGCCAGGCCCCAGCCGGAGCCGGCCAGTTGCTCGCCGTAGGCGGTGGGGCCCTGGCGGCGGGCCTGGGCGAGCAGGCGGCGCCGGCGGCGCGCGAGCGTGCGCTCGGGCACGGGGACCAGGTCGATGACGAGGTCCGCGCTCTCGCCGTCCTGGGTGTTGACCGCGCCGAGCGCGGTGGCGAGCTGCTGCAGCGGATCCGGCGTCAGGCCGAGCGCGGCCAGCGGCTTGTGGTCGGGCAGGGCCAGGACCAGCTCGACGCGCTGGGTGTACACCGGCCCGCCGGCCGGTTCGGCGGCCTGCTCGGTGGGGGCTGCGGGCTTGGTCAGGTCGACGGTGGTCACCGGGTCTCCTTCGGGCTGGTGGTGAAGCGGACGGGTTGGATGGCCTGCCCGGGGCGGGCACAACGGATGTCGACGCCGGCGTAGCCGGGCATCTGGAGGACGGCGGCGGCCTCGGCGGGGCCCTGCAGCAGGCAGCGCATCTGTCCGCCGTCGGCGCTGTAGCGCAGCCGCACGGCCGCGCCGCGGGCCGGGACGCAGCCGGCGGCCCAGTGGGCGCGGGCGAGGTGGTGGCCGAAGCGCACCACCTCACCGGGCGAGGGGTCGAACCGGGTGGTGGGCACGATCTCCACCCGGGTGCGGTGGGCGAGGGCGGCACGGGCCGCCCGGAGCCGGCGGTGGGACCGGGCGGCCCACAGAAGGGCGGCGACGAGGGCGGCGCCCCCCACGTAGGGGGACAGCGCGAGCAGCGGGTGGGCGGCGGGGAGCGCGCCCAGAACGGGAAGCTGGCCAGGGGGCACGGGAGGGTCTCCTCGATATCGGGGCTGTGAGCGGGCCGGGGATGCAGGGGGAGGTCGTGTCAGGTGTTCACCACCCGGCGCACGGCCAGGAGCTGGCCGAAGCCGGAGATCGGCAGGACGTCGACCACCGCCCCGGTGTGCGGGGCCTGCACCACCAGGCCCTGGCCGATCGCCATCCCGACATGGCCGGGCGCCTGTGGGCTGCCCTCGGTGAAGAGCAGGTCCCCGGGCGCGATCGCGCCCGGATCGGTGGGGACGGCCACGCCCTGGCCGACCTGGTCGTAGGTGGTGCGCGCCAACGTGATACCGGCGACGCCGTAGGCCCGCTGCACCAGCGAGGAGCAGTCGCAGCGCCCGGCCGGATCGGAGCCGTGCGGGTTCGTGCACTCGCCGCCCCACTGGTACGCGGTCCCCAGCTGGCCCAGCGCCCAGCCGATCGCGGTGCGCACCACAGCGGGCGCACCGACGGGGATCTGGTAGCCGGCCGGGAGCCCGGCGGCCGCGGCCGCCGACGGATCCGCCGGAGCGCCGGCCCCGCCGCAGGCCCCCGCCCCGGCGCTACCCGCTGCCGCCTCGCCCAGGCCCGGCAGCCCGGCGGCGGGTGCCGAGGGGCCGGCGGCGCCCGGGGTGGCCGGTGCGCCCTGGGCCGCGGGCAGGGTGGGGGCGATGGCCTGCTGCAGGGCGGTGGCCAGCGCCTCGTGCGAGGCGTAGGCGTCCGGGTAGGCGGACTGCTGCACGCGCTGGGCGGCGACGGTGAGCGGCAGCTGCTGCCAGCCGGGCACGGCGAGCAGTGCACCGTAGAACTTCTGACTGGCGTAGACGGGGTCGAGGATCTGCTCGCGGGTGCCCCAGCCCTGGGAGGGGCGCTGCTGGAAAAGACCGAGCGAGTCCCGGTCCCCGCCGGTGAGGTTGCGCAGGCCGGACTCCTGGAGGGCGACGGCCAGCGCGATGACCTGGCCGCGGGCCGGGACGCCCATCTGGGCTCCGGTGGCCACGATGGCCCGGGCGTTGGGGATCTGCTCGCCGGGCGCCTCCAGGCCTGGGACGGCAGTGGGGGCGGCCGCGCCGGCGCCGGCGAGCACGGCGGTGACGGCTTGATCGAGCCGGGCGATGTCCACCGCGGCGCCGGCGCCGGGGCAGGCCGGCTGTTGGGCGGCCTGGTTCTGCGAGGCTTGGGCGAGGTTGGCGGCGTGGGTGGCGATGGCGCACAGCAGCAGCAGGCCGAGCACGGGCAGCGAGGCGAGCGCGGCCAGGCGCGGCCAGGCGCGGTGACGGGTGTTCACCGGCGGCCTCCGGGCGGGGTGCGGCGTCCGGCGCGGTCCAGGCGCCGGCGCAGCCGCTGCTGTTGGGCCGAGGCCGCCGGCTGCGCCGGCCGGTCCGGGCGCGGGCTCTGGGCGGCAGCAGCCGTGCGGGTGCGGGCAGCGGGGGTGCGGGCCGGTCCGGGCGCGGGGTCGGCCTTCAGGGCTTGTTTGGCCTCGTGGGTCACCTCCGCCCACCGCGCCCACAGCTGCGCGACGCGCTCGGACATGTCCTGGCCTGAGCTGCTCTCCGAAGCGGGGGCTGGTGCTGCCGTGGTAGCCGGTGGGGTGGGGTCGGGCGTCTGGCTGCGGCCGGTGGCGGTGGCGAACTGTGTCCAGTCCAGTGCCATGCCGGTGCTCTGACGCGGCGTCGGCGATGGTGCCGGTTCGGGCGTCGTGGCGGAGACCGGCTCGGGTGCCGCTTCGGGTTCGGGTGCCGTGGCGGGGGTCGGGGTGGTGGCGGGCGTGGCCGGTTGGGTGGCGGGTACGGCGGGGGTGGGCACGGTCGCCGGCTCCGTGCTGGGCTGGGGCGCGGGGCCGGGCTGGGCGGTGGTCTCGGCGGGGATGGGCTGTGGGGGCAGGGGGCGTCCGGCGGGGCGGGCGGCGGGGATGGGGGCGCGGCGGGTGCGGGAGCCGGTGGCGAGGCGGGAGGCGAGGGCGACGGCGCCGATCGAGGACGGCAGGGCGTAGCCGAGCGCTCCGATGGGGTTGCCGGATGCGAGGGTGACTCCGGCCATGGCGGTGCGGACCACGGCGCGGGCGGCGCTCTGGGCCACCGGCCGCCCGGTCCTGGCCGTGGGGGCGGGCGGGGTGAAGATACTGCCGTGGGTGCCGCCGATCCGTCCGGCGTTCATCTTGGTGCGCCAGGCGTGGGAGATCTGGCGCGAGCGCTCGGCCAGACGCCGGCGCTGGTGGAAGGTGGCGATGGCGACGATGTCGATGGCGAGGAAGCGCAGGGTCAGCTCGTGGCCCCAGTCGTCCTGCGTGGGTGTCAGCAGGGCTTGGACGACGACGATGACCACCGCCAGGACGATGACGCTGGTGAGCATCTGCGCCAGGGAGCGCAGGACGGATGCGCACCAGTCCCACAGCCAGCCGCGCCCGGCGCCCGGGACGGTGCCGGCGACGAGCGCGGCCTCGCCGCGGATCGCGTCCCAGCCGATCCGGACCTGGGCGACCAGGAACGACCAGGTGAGAGCCGCGATCAGGGCGGTGATGATCAGCGCGGCGATCAGCAGGAAGAGGGCACCGGCGACCTTGTCCAGGCTGGCCTTCTTCTGCGATGCGGCGTCACCGTGCACGCACCTGGCCTCGAACTGGGCGCTGGGCGGGGTGCCGAAGTGGTCGGCGGCCCACTGACTGGCAGCCCCGAGCAGGGCGTCGTTGCCGGTGGAGAGTGCGCCGCCCACCAGCGGGATGGAGTTGGCGATTCCGTCGGTCGCCTTCTTGAGCTTGGCCATCTGCTCGCTCATGGCCTGGTCGTAGGCCAGCTGGGAGATCAGGGTGGTGCTGTAGGAGGCGGCGCAGTCGCCGGAGAACACCTGCCCGTAGCGCAGCAGTTCGGAGGGCTGGACGATCAGGGCGGTGGTGAGGGCGTCGGTGATCGGGCGGGCCAGCGCGGCGGCGCTGACCTGCCCGGCGGGGTCGGCGGCGGTGGGTGCGCCCGGGGCAGCGGGCGCGGACTGCAGGATCGCGTCGGCGACCTCCAGCGCAAGGCCGCGGGCGGCGGCGATCGCCCCGTGGTTGCTGTCCATCAGCAGAGTGGGCGGCGAGGCGAGCAAGGTGGTGGTCAGGGCGGCGAGCAGCAGGCTCAGCGCCGCGTCCCCCCAGCCGCGGGCGCGGTCACCGAACAGGATCCGCGCCACGCACACCAGCGCGCACACCGACAGGGCGAGGGAGGGCAGGCCCATCTCCACGATGACGCGGGTGTGCAGGCTCTGGGCGACCGCCGCGACGGGGGTGAGCAGGATCTTGGCCAGGCCGAAGGACAAGGCCCAGGCGATCGCCCAGCAGGCGAACGCCACCGCCCACTTGGTCATCATGAACGCGAGCTCGGTGAGCAGGTTGTAGATGCCCAAGTCCCAGTCGGTGATGCCGCCGGTGTCGCTCCTGGCGGTGTAGGCCTCGATCGGGATGCCGCTCGCATCGGTCACGTTGAAGACGGACAGCACGCCGCCCTGGGCGGGCAGCAGTGCGCGCAGCTTGTCGGCGCGGGCGGCCAGCTGCGCCTGCTGCTGATCGGGCGTCAGTGTCTCGGCCTGCTCCTGCAGCACCTGCTGGAGCAGCGCCTGCTGCCCGGGGCTGGGTGCCGGCGCTCCGGTGGCCGGGGGCTGGGCGGACACCGCGGGCGTGCCCGCCGCGGCCGGCGCGGGCGTGGGTGCGGGGTCGGCCTGGGCGGGCAGGCTGGTCAGGACGGTCAGGAAGGTGGCGGCGAGCGCGGCGGCCAGCAGTGCGCCCCGTAGCCGGGTGGCGCCGAGCAGCCGCAGCAGCGCCCAGGCACGGCGCGCCTTGATGGTCATGCCGTCACCTGGTAGCCGCCGCCGGGGGTGGTGTGGATCGCCTCGGCCACCGCCCGATCGAGGGGCAGGACGATGCGCATCATGCCGATCCGGCCGGCCAGGTCGTGGTAGAGGCACTCGCCGGCCCGGGCCGCGCGCTCGGTCTCGGACAGGTCGATCGGGGACAGGCCCGCGGTGACCAGGTCCAGCAGCGTCTCGTCGGTCGCGTCGGTGCCCAGGAAGGCCAGCGCCCGGCGGGCGAGGTCGCGGTCGCTCTGGCGGAACAGGAGCCGGTGGGCGATCAGGCCGCGGATGACGGACCCCTTGGCGGTGTCGGGGCCGATGTCGAACGGGTCGTGGGAGGCGACGTAGGCGGCGGCGTTGTGCTTGCGGCCGTCGCGGATCAGCTCCAGCAGCAGGTCCTGGCCCTCGTCCGAGCTGGTCAGCCACCAGCACTCGTCCACGACCACGACACCGAACTCGCGCTTGTCGGCCATGACGCTCTCGCGGGCCACCGCCGCCACCAGGTACATCACCGCGCGCCCCAGGACCTTCTCGAATTCCAGGCGCTCGATGCGGTGGGCGGATTCGAGTTCGGCCGCCTTGGGCAGCTGCAGGGCGCTGGTGGCGAACACGACCACATCGGCGCGGGCGGTGTCCACGGCGGGCAGCGTGTCGTCGAAGATCACGGCGGACAGGTCCTTGCGGGCGACCGCGCCGAGCTTGCGCGCCAGCCCGTGGGCCGCCGGGTCGCCGGCCCCGCGCGCGGCCAGCTCGGCGACCAGGGCCCGCATCGAGGGGACCGGCCGCTCCAGCACCGCCGCCACCGCCTCCGAGAGCGCGACGCCCTCCAGGTCCATCGGCCGCACCCCTAGCAGCAGCGTCAGGAACGACTCGGTGAACCGGGCCGCGCTCTTGGGGTCCTGGAACACCCGCAGCGGGTCCAGGCTCACCTCGGCGTGCTGGCCGATCCGGATCACCTGCGTGCTGCCGGGGCAGGTCCGCGCGAAGCGGACCCATTCCTCCTCGACGGTGCGGTCCACGATCACCGCCCGCCCCCGGCTGCCCGGCCGCGCGGCCCGGCGCCCGGTGGCGAGCACGTTGAACGCCGCGCTCTTCATCGCCGCGCTCTTGCCGGCACCCGGCTCGCCGAGGAACGCCATCGATGCGCCCGCGTTGGCCTCCTGCGGGCCGCGGGCCGGATCGTGCAGCACCGGCCGCACCCCGCCCGAGGCGAGCTGAAGCCCCATCAGCGCCCCGCGGTCATCGCCCAGCCGCGAACCGCACCACGGCAACGCCATCGCGAAGCCGCGCGCGAGCAGCGTCTGCGCGTAACCGAGCAGCACCCTGGGGGTGCGGGAACCGGGCAGCATCGCCTGCCACAGCCTGGCCTGCTCACCGACCGGACGCGCGAACGTGTAGTCACCCGATCCGAAAGCGGCCACCAGCGCCTGGGCGCGGGCCTGCGCCACCTCGGCCGTGGCGCCCCACACCGCGAGGGTGACCATGGCCCGCACCTCCACCTCCTGGGCCGAGCCGAGCAACTCGGCGCGCAACTGGTCGTTGTCGGCGACGTGCTCGGCCACGGACGCGGGAGGGCCGGCCGGGTCGTGCGCGTACTCCTCGGCCTGGGCACGCAGGTGCCGCGCCCGCCGCCGCGCCCGCAGCTCGGCCCTGGCCCCCGGCGTGACGACCAGCCGCGCGGCCCAGTCCACCGGGAAACTGGCGTCGTCCAACTGCGCCAGGTACGCGGCCCCGGGCAGGGCGAACGCGTCCGGCATCTGCGCCAGCGCCAGCAGCGCCTGGTAGGAGTCGCCCCACGGGCTGGACACCTGGAGGAAACGGCGGGAGAACGGTGAGGCGGGCCGCCGGCCGGGCTGCTCGGCCAGGCCGCCCTCGGCCAGGACCAGCTCGCCGAGCGCGGCCACCGTGCGCCCGCGCCCGCGCACCGGCTCCTCGCCCTCGGGCAGCCACGGCCCGGCCAGCCCTCGGCGGGCGCTGTGCCCGTAGATCCACAGGATCTCGGCCTCGGAGGCCGGGCGCATCGTCACCCCCGAGGGCCAGGAAGCCTGGAGCCGGCGCGCCTGCTCGATGCGGCGCTCGACCTCGACCCGGCCGATCGCGGCGGGCAGCAGCCCCAGCTGCAGCTCCAGCTCGGCGCGCGCCGCCCCCCACATCTGACGCACCCCCTCGCGGCGCGAGAGGGCGGGCAGCGGCACGGCGAGCCAGTCGGTGCGCCCGGTCAGCTCCAACTGCTCCAGCTGGTCCAGCACGGTGTGGCCCAGGTCCTCGAACCGGGGACTGGCGTCCAGGTCGACGCCCTCGACCATGGCGCGCACCACGGTGACCGGGTCGATGGCCGGGCACAGGCTCAGCAGCATCGGCTCGCCGACCATGGCCTTGACCAGCGACTCCAGGGCGTGCAGCCGGCCGCGCCTGGCCGCGCCCGGGGCGTGGGACAGGCCGGCCGCGGCCACCCGCCACACGGCCCAGCAGCTACCGCTGGTGGTCCAGATGATGTTCCCGGCCACGTGCCGGATCGGCAGGCTCACCGCGCCACCCCCGCGGTTGGGCGGGCCGCCAGCAGCGCCTGCACACCGGACGCCACCGGAACCACCGGGCCGGGAACACGAGCGGCAGCGGCCGCCGGCGCGTGCCCGCCGGCCGCCTGGGGGGCGAGGACGACCAGGGGAAGGCCCCGCACGGGGCGGGGCGCGCGCAGCGCCCGGCCGTGCAGGCGGCCCGAGCGCGGGCCGGCCAGCATCGCGGCCACACTCGCCAGCCCGGCCACCGGGTTACGCCCGTCGACGTGCACGTGCCGCAGCGCGAACGCCACCGCGAACGGCGCGCCCACCATCACGGCCGCATCCACCCAGCCGTGCCCACCCCACACCCGGCGCGACAGGCCCAGCAGCGCGACCACCCCGACCATCGCCCCGAGCTGGGTGATCGTGTACGGCCCGCCGAGCAGCCGCAGGCTGCGCCCGTCGCCGCCACGCACGACGCCCACCAGCAGCGGCGCCGAGCGGGCCTTGGTGTAGCAACGGCCGACCAGGTCCGGCTCCTCGCCGCCCGCGGCGCTCACTGGTCGCCCCGCTGGACGGTGCCGCTGGTGGTGCTGCTGGTCAGGCTGCCGTTGTCGTGCGTAGTGATGTCCTGGACCGCCTTGCCCTGCAGGGTGCCCATGGAGGAGGACAGGCCCCACACGATCGCGGCCATGATGACGGCCATGATCGTCGGGCCGGGGGAGCGGGTGCGCATCCCCACGACCACCACGAACAGCCCGCACATCGCCGGGATCAGGATGGTGAAGATGACGAACTTCGCGTCGGTGCCGAGGCCGGCGATCGTGACCAGCCAGCCGCCGGCCAGTTCGGTGGTGTGCACAGCAGAACCTCTTTCGGATCAGGAAGCAGGGGCAGAAGGAACGGGGGAGGCAACAGCGGGGGAGGGGGCCTCGGCCGGGGCGCCGTCCAGTGCTGCGACCTCCCAGCGCCCGGCCCGCACCCGCAAGGTCAGGGCGTAGGTCAGCGGCACCCGCACGCCGTCCGCGCCGCCGGCGCGCACCTGCACCAGCACCCGCAGCTGCGTTCCGCCGGGCGGAACCACGGTCAGCGGCGAGCCGTCCTGCTCGCCCTCGACAGCGAGCTGATCGACGCTCACCTGCGTGTACGGCGCGGGGGAGACAGGGGCCAGCTGGGTGCCGGGGGACAGGTAGCGGTCCAGGCCACCGGCCCCGGTCAGGTACGCGGACAGCGCGGACGTCACGGTCTGGGCGAGCGGGTCTGCCGGCAGCGCGGGCCGCCACGGCCCGTACACCAGCGCCGGCGCCTGGACCCGCGCGGGCGCACCCACCTCGGCGGGCATCCCCAGCGCCACGTAGCCCGTCGCCCCGCCCCCCACGGGCGCGGCGGCGACCGGCACCTGGAAGTAATGCACCGACCCGGCCCCGCCCGCCGGCGTGAGGCGGGCCCCGACCGTCACCGACCACACGTCCCGGTCGGTCTGGCGAAGCCGAGCCACCACCAGCTGGTCCACGCCGAGCCGCCCCGGCGCGCCCTCCAGCCGCAGATCGGTGGCACCCGGGTAGAAGGAGGCGAGCTTGGCCTGGTCGCCGTCGCCGGCCGCGACGAAGACGGCCACGAACTGCTCGGCGAAGCCGGCCGCCCCCTGCCCGCCGGCCGCCGACGCGGGCGGTGCGGCCGGCGGGCGCACGGCTGCGGGCACCGCCGGGTGCGACGCCAGGGCCAGCGCGGCGCCGCCCAGCAGGGGGCCGAGCAGCAGCAGGCCCCGCAGCACCCAGCGCGCGGCCCCCGTGCCGAGCGCGCTCGCGCCGGTCGACATCGACCAGCCCCCGCCGCCGTCCCCGAGCGCGACGTCGCCGCCCCGGTACTCGGCATCCTCCACCGTGTCCGTCGTCCGGCGTCGAAGAAGTCCACGCATCGTCCGCACCCCCGGCTCAGGCGGCCGCGGGCGGCGTGGTGACGTAGACGCCGTCGTCCAGCCCCTCGACCTCGACGGCCATGGTGGTGTGGGCGGCGCGGGCGAGCAGCTCCCAGGCGTCGCGGGTGTACGGGTGGCGGACACCGAAGACCTGGGCCGAACGCTCCATCAGCGCACCGGCCCGGGCCGTGCACCACGGCAGCCGGCCGGCCAGGCCGTCCGATACAGCCCGGTACTCCCGCCAGTACCACTCCGGTGGGACCGAACCGGCGATCAGCACGGCCCGGGCCTGCGCCGGCGGTGGCGGGGTCTCGTCCCGGACCCGGGCCGTGCCGGGACCCTCGACCCGGCGGCGAAGCGACCGAAGCGACCGAAGCGACCGGCACACCAGCGACACCGGCCACAGCGCCACGGCGGCGGCCCAGACCGCGAGCACCACGACGCACGACAGCGGCCCGGTGCCGATCTCCCGGCGACGGATCGGCACCCGTGTACCGCTCAGTCCGGTCAGCGCCACGTACACGGCGCCCGCCGCGAGGTGGGTGATGACGCCCAGAATCACCAGGCGCTGATCGGCGCTCAGGCCGAGTGGCATGGGAACGGGAAGCAGGGACAGGTCGAGCACAGCACGCTCCTCTCGGATCTCGTGCCGCAAACTCTCCTCACACCCGCTTGCCCAAAGTCTTGCCCGGACCACGAACGGCGCAGGTCACAGGCTTGTCCATCCCTGGAAGTCCTGGGCAAGCCCCCTTAGGCAAGCCTGTGCGGGGCCTGGGCAAGCCCGGGTCCCGCCCGTGGAAGCGACCCCGCCGGCAGCGGGGCAAGCGGGGACCACCATGGGCAAGCGGGCAATCACCCGCGTGTGTCGATCGACTGGGGCCGCGGCGATGCAGCGATCGGTGAGCGCGCCCGGATGTCGCGCCAGGCCGTCCACAAGCAGCGCTGGGACGCCGATCGCCGCGCAACGGCCCGTGCCGGCAGGAAGGAGACACCTCTACCCGTGCAATAGCCGTGGGGTAGAGGTGCCGGCGGCCGGGTGGCGCCAGGCCCCGCGGCGTCGAAGAGCTCCCCTGGCTGGCGGATCTCAGTGAGTCGCTCGGGTCATCACACCGACCAGCCGTAAGATCGCTTGCCCCCACGGTGTCGAGGCGATCAGTACGCCGAACACCACGCAGGTGATCGCGGTCAGCTTCTCGTCCCCTCGACTGCGGGCCTCGGTGCGCCGTGCGAGGCGCACCAGGATGATGGCCGCGAGGAACACGGCCGCGCTGACGGAAAGCTGCATGTCCCCACCCCAGGTCCGCAGTCGGCCACGCGACAGCCCCAGCTCCACACCAGGCGCGTGATCCGACTGAGCATGCCAGAACGGACCCCCGGCCGAAGGCGAATCCGCCGATTCCGCTGAGGCTGAGTGGCTGAGTTGGCCCGCACATCTGGGCGGCGAAGATCGGCGCCCAGCCGGCGATCCGCAGTTTCGGTCAAGAGGACAAAGGCCCGCCGCTGTGCACATCCACGCAGGCCCACACTCCCGGGGTGTCGACGAACGACACGCAGACCTTGCCCCAGCTCAGCTGAATGCCGGTCCACTGGGCGACGATCTGGCCGCCCTGGCGGTGACCGGCCTGCAGCAGTCTGCACCCACTGCCAGCACTGACCAGGCATCAAGGCCGCCGCCCACCCGCAGCCCCGGCATCGGGCCGTCAAGGCTTGCCCAGCCCGCCACCAATGCCGGGGCAAGCGGTACCGTGAGCACTACCGTTACCCGCACCGTAACCCCTACCGGATCGTTCCGCGCAGACGGGCGGATCATCGCAGGTCAGGCCCCTTGCCCAGTCTGTTCCCGGGACCCAGGCAACCCTTCTGTCCGCCCGTGTAGGTGCTGGTGGACATCGGGTTGCCGGCTGGCGGCGCCGAGCGGGCCCGGCCGGGCCGGGTGACGGCATCAGGAACCGGAGACAGGAGCGGGCGTTGACGGACCAGCAGCAGCGGCTCGACGAGGACCAGCAGCATCACGACCAGGCCGCGGCCGCGCAGTCTGTGCCAGCGGCACGCTCGTGGGCGCGTTCGCGGGAGAACCCGAACGGCTCGACCGGGGCGCTGCGCGGCGATGTGCTGGCCGCGCTCGCCGTGGTGAAGGTCGCCACCGCTGACCAGTTGCAGCGCATCGTGCGCCCGAACGCGGCGGGCAACAAGGTGGTCCGGGCAGCCCTGCTCGACTTGGGCCTGCACGGCCTGACCGCGGCCGACGGCCGCACCGCCGACCGCGAGAAATTGTGGCGCCTGACCACCGCCGGCCTCGAAGCCGCTCTCGAAGTCCTCCCCACCGGGCGGGAACCGGGCCGCACTGCCCGCGGCGCCGGGCGCACCGGCGCCCCGCACACCCGGATGGTCACCGAGACCATCATCGCCGTCCTGCAAGGCGGCACCGACCCCGACGCCGGACCCGGCACCGGCACCATCACCGACTGGTCCACCGAGACCGTTCACGAGGTCGGCCCCAAGCTGCGCGCCATCACCGACGCCGTGCTGCGCGCCCCTCAGCTCGGCTATCCGGCCCTGATGTTCGAGGTGGACCGCGGCACGATGAGCCCGGAGACCGTCGCGGGCAAGTTCGAGCGCTACCGCCGCTACTACCTCAGGACCAGCAAGGGCCTGGAGGGTGGCCAGATCCCCTACTGGCAGCAGATGTACGGCCCGGCCCCCACCACGCGGTGGGAGCGCACAGCGCCCTGGCCGCCCGTCCTGCTCGTGTTCGGCGGGGCGCTGGGCCCCGTCGCCCTGGCCAACCGGATCGAGGCCGTGGAGCGGCTCTCACGCCCCTACTGGGCGCCCCAGCCCACCCGCAACGCCATCGGCACCGCGTGGGACGAGTACGACTACAACGACTACACCGATCGGATCCCGATCCTGGCCACCACCCTGGACCGCCTGCGCGCCAAGGGCCTGACCGGAGACCAGGCCTGGCACCGGTTCGGCCACCAGCAGGCCTGGCAGGACCTGGAGGCGGCGCTGGCCGACCCGGACGGCAGAGGCGCCTGGTACCAGCGCGACGAAGAACGGCGTGAGCAGCAGCGCCTGCTGGGCCAGGAACGCGAACACGAGGTGCAGCCCGCGCGCTGGCCCGACGAGCACGCCGACTCGATCCAAGCCGCCGACAGCACCCCCTGCCAGGACGGGACCGCCGCCCACACCGGACAAGAACGCCACCAGACCGAACAGCAGCAGCCCGAAAAGAAGCGCCGCCGCCTGTTTGGCTGATCACTCATCGGGAGAAGTAGCAGTTCCGCGTAGGTCGGCACAAGAAATCACTAACCTAGAAAGTCGCCCCGGTCCGGCCGGTCGGCCGCCGAGCTCGCCGCTGGCCTCCAGGCCACCACCGCGGCGGTCGACAGGGCTGTGTCCTAGCGCGTGGGGCTGTGTCTCGGTCCGTATCTGACGACCTGTTCATCCCGTTCTGTCTGTATCTCGGGCTGTATCCCGATCTCCCCGGAGTGCCCGTAAGATCCCGCTTTGTACTGTGGCGGGTTGTGTCATCTATATCCCGAAGAGGGTGTTTTCCCAGGCGAAGGTGTTTCGGCGCCTGTATCCGTGTCAAATTGTGGCGAGGTCCGCTCAGCTGTCGCTTTGGAAGGCGTCCACGACGTCCCACAAGCTGAGGTGCAGGAGGTCGGCGACCCGCTGGGCGAGTGGTGGGTCGAGCGGGCTGCCGACCTTGTGGTGGATCCGGGCCGTCTCGCAGGCCGCCCACCGTGCGGTGCTGCTGGGCGCTGCCCCGGGGTCCGGCAGCAGTGCGTCGAGCGTCTGCGCCTCGGCGGCCCGGTCGGCCAGCCACCGGCTGAAGGACGTATCCCTGGTGTACTGCGGATCCATGCGGTCTCCCTGTCCGTGTGCCCCGGGGATTACCCAGGGCGGCGACTGCTGATTCACCATCGAGGAGTGAGGGTCGAGCCCGTCGCGGCCGGCCGGCTGAGATCACCTGTCAGCGGACATCAGCGGCCGGGTGCGGCATTGTCCAGGGCGGCGACCAGGCGGGCGTGGACGTCGACGGCGGCTTCCCGGGTGACCGGGTCCGGGTCCTCCAGTTGCGCGGCGATCAGCTCGGCGGCAGCGGCCAGCACTGGCACCGGGACGGTGGCGGTGCGCAGGTGGATCATCTGGGCGGCGGCCCGCTCACCGGGTGTGGCCGCCTGGCGAGCGGTGGGGATGAGGGACTGGAGGCCGCGGGGCTGGGAGATCATCGCACCATTCTCCCGGCTCCGGCGAGGCCCTGGTGCCATGTCAGGCCCCGGCCGTGGCCCGGGCGCAGGCGACGCCCTTCACCAGCGCCTCACACAGCACCGGCGCAGCAGTCCTGCCGTGGCCAGCGTCGGCCCCGTTCGGCAACTGACGGCCCCCACCCCGGATGCTGCGCCACTCTGGGCGGTTGCCGTCGTTGACCCGGGTGCGAGCAGCACCCCGGCCGCCCGGCGCGGCCTCGGTCTGGGCCCTGGAGCCGGCGACGCCCTCCAACGGCCTGCTGGCCGTCAGGAGCCGGCCTGGGCACGACCGGCGGCGGCCCCGGACCCGCCGGCCCACCCGGATCCGCCCGCCCAGCAGGCCGCGCTCGACGCCATCAGAAGACCCCGGTCGCCGTCCTGGTGGAGTCCGCGCTCCACCTCGCCCAGGCCCTCCTGGCCCGCCGCGGCGAGGACCCGCTCCTGCGGGAGGCCGCAGCCGGCCTGGCCGCGGTCATCCCGCCCTACCTCGCCGCTGCCCGCACACCCGCACCACCGTCCACCCGGCTGCGCCCGGCACCGGAGCCGACCGTCACTGCCCTCGGCGGCCTGAGGACCTGACCAGGTGCCAGGACTGCGCCGGGGCACGATATTTCCCCCCGGGGGAGAACTGATGTTCTCCCCCGGATACGATCCCGATCATGACTTTCTCCCCGGGTGAAAATGGGACGCTGTTCGCTGCCCCGACGCCCTGCACCATGTGCGGGACACCGCTGGAGCTCAGAGGGAAGGGGCGCCGGCCGAAGTACTGCTCGAAGGCATGCTCCTCGAAGGCCGACCGCCAGCGGGAGCGCGAGCGCTTGGAAGCCGCGCTCGCGACGGCCGCCGTAGCGACCGAAAACCCCCGGGGTGAAACTCCGCTGCCCGCCGACCTCGCCGCCGACAAAGAAGCGGCCGAGCTGCTGGAATTCGGCGCGGCGCTCCGCCAGCACGACGTGCGCTTCCTGCTCCAGCTCGACCGCGCAGCCCGCCACGGCGACGCAGCCCTGGCTCGGCAAGCCCTGGACGACCTCCTGCACGTCGCCTACCTCGTGACCATTCGCCACCGCGAAGCCGCCGAGAGGCTGTTGGACAGCCGCCTCACGAAGCCGGCTGCGGCCGACGCCGCCCCCCAGAAACCCGCCATTTCTCCCCGAAGGGAAATAGAGCCCGCGCCCGGCACCGATCCAGCCGGGGCCCAGCCGGTGCCACACGCACCCCACCCGGCCCCAGCCGACAGCGAACCGCGGCTCGCTGCGCCCCGGGGAGAAACGACCGCGGCCGAGCCCGCCGACCCGGCCGCTACAGAGCCCGCCCAGGCCCACGTTCCGCCCCGGGGAGAAACCGCGCCCACCGGCACGCCCCCCGCCGCCACACCTGTAACTCCCCGGGGAGAAATCCTCACCCCAGCTGGCGATCCGCAGGCGCCCCGCGGCCCAGCCGGCCACCTCGTCCACCAGGCCGCGCTCCTCACCACCACGGTCGCTGCCCCCATGGCCCCGAACCCACCCACCCGGACCGCCACGGTGCTCGCCGACGCCCCCAGACCGGACGGCTTGCCGGACACCGACGTGCACCAGGACCGGGACTACGCCGACGGCCCGGACCTCGCGCTGGGCCGGGCCACCGGCTGGATGCCGCCTACCGAACGCGGCCTCGGTACACCCCAGCGCTCCTACACCCTCGGCCAGGGCCTGGTCCACCTCACCTGGCCCCACCACCCGAGCATCCAAGCCCTCGAGCAATACGGACGCCCCGCCGGGTGGATCGAGGCGCACGACGGCCAGGGCGCCTGGATCGCCTTCATCGCCGGCCACCCCGTCGTGGACGCCGCCGACGACCAGCCACTGCTCTCCGCCAACCCCACCGACGCCCTCACCCTCCTGCGCCTTGCACTCGCGCAGCGCCTGGCACCGTAGCGGGCCGGAACCTGCTGCTACGGAGGCTGACTCTCCCCGCGCGGCAGGGGCCGGGACGGTGGCAGCCACCGGCTGGGCAAGCCCGCCACCGATCCGGGCAAGCCTGCCGTGAGCTGGGCAAGCCCCTCGCGTAGCCCACTGGGCAAGCCTGGTCCACGGTGTGACTGCGATCGATACTTTGCGAATGTGAGCTGTAGTTTGCGAGTGGCGGTCCGGGTGTCGGTCGAGTCACGTTGAGTAGTGGCCATGTGCAGTCTCTGGCGGTGCTGGGGCGTGTGGCCGTGGTGCTGTGGTCGGGTGGGTTCTTCGGCTGGGGCTTTGATCGGGTCCGATGTGTGCGGTGTCCTGGACAGGGACACCACACTCGCCCGCCGCGCAATCGTCCAGCAATCCCTGCGCAGGCGCCCCCAGCCGCGCAACCCGTCCACAGCCTGGACACGGCGCCAGGTCATCCCCTCGCTCCTCGAACTCAACATCGAACGACGCCACGGTTTCGCCCCCGAGAACATCCCCCAGGAACTACCCGACCAGTGGTTCCGGATCTTCTGGACGGACGCGGACTGCCCGTTCCCACCCCACTCGCGTAGGTTCCGGCGTACGGCCGCGATCTTGCTCGCCCAGGCCGCCGCCGGCGACATGAACGCCCAGCAAGCAGCCGAGTTCCTCGGGTTCCCACCCGGCACCGACTGATCGGTTCTGGTGGTGCTGCGGCCCGGTGGCGCGAAGGGCGGGCGGAAGCAGGGGGGCGAGGCTGGGCTCGCTGCCTGTGACCTGTGACCAGATGAGTGCGGAGAGGGCCTCGTGTAGTTGGTCTGCCGGGGCTGTTGGCTTTCGGTTGTTGGCCGTGACGAAGCGCTCGACGAGTTTGGCGAACTCGTCGTCACTGAGGTGCCAGGACTCGTGTTGCCGACGGCGCTGCCGGTAGTCGTCGTGGTCCGCCGCGGGGATGGCGGCGAGGTGGTCGGCGAGTCGGTGAAGGCTTTCGCGAAGTTCGTCCGTGCGCTCGCCAGAACCGGCGGGTACCGGCTGCTGCTTCGGGGCGGTCAGCAACCATCCACCTCGCCAACCGGCTCAGACGAGACAAGCCCCGCTCGCCCTACTCGGTCCTCCTGCCAGCACTGGCCCGCCATGCCGACAAACTGCTGACAGCCTGGCACCAGACGAACCCGTCACGGTGACAAAGCACGCTCGGCTCGGTATCTGTCACCTCACCCACCGGCTCAGCTGGAGCGCGATGCCTCCCCGGCCTCTAGGCTGCCCGGATGCGCTACTCCGGTCGGGGTCCACTCGCTGGCCAGCATCCAGCACCAGTTCCTCAGCGGGATCCGGTGGACCCGCGCGGATCCCTTCGAGATGCCGGCCGCGGTCAGGTATCGGTCCATCGCAGCGGGGCACGTTGCCGGTCCGGCAGCAAGGGGCACGACACGGGCGCGCGGAAGCCGAAGCACGCCCCCGCTCTCCGGCGCGGCCGCCTGTTCGATCACCACTCTGGCCCACCCCTTCACCACTGTCGCGGTAAATGTGTACACCTCACCTCCCCGGTCGAACGTACGAGGCCATCGTGGGGGTGCTGGTCGGAGCTTTGGGGCTCTGTCGCGGTAAATCCGGTATTTACCGCGACAGCAGTCTGATGGGCCGCCAGGTGAGAAACGAAGTGGCCGCACCGCATCGATGGTCAGACTGTTTTGATCCCAGAAATCTGATCACCGAGCATTGCAATCGTCACCCTGAGATATATGTCCTCCTGCCGTAGCTATGCGAGTATCAGGCCAGGTACGCCGTCGCCCACCTGGGCTGCGGTCAAGGTGCTCAGATTGCTGTTATCTGGCCACAGCACTGGTGGGAGAAGAGCTACTGGAGCGCGATGCCTGGTCAGGGTCAGACAAGCGGACGGTGTCAACTGTGAGGCTTTCACTATCCATATCGCGAACTAGGATATATCCCGGATTTCCAAACTGGTCAGTATAGCAATACAAATTTCCGGGACTGGCATAGGCCCAGCTCATGGGGGTGTCTTTGACTGAATTCTTGCAATCATCTGCAGTGGGGAGTTCGCGGCCCTCATAGCGCGTGATTCTCGAATTTGATGAGATGAGTTCAAATAAAAACATTCCGCCGCTGACGGAAATTCCAGTTGCCTCAGATCTAGCCGCCACGGGCGGCATTTGCGAAAAGTCGTATCCGAATTGTGGGCCCCCGTGACTGTGGCTTAGCATCCTGAACCCGAGTCCTGGCGCGTTCGCGGTCGCTGCCCGGCTTGCAGTTGGCGACGCGGGCCCGGTTTGCAGTGGGACGGCTGCCGCCGGGCTTGTCGATGGTTCGGCACTTCGGGCGTTCAGTGGCACGACCGCAGACTGACTGGCGGGTAGAGCGGCTCCTGGCTGGCTGGCGTGTGACGTGTCGGGTCGGGCAAGTACGGTCCCGCCAATGCTGGCTCCGCTGACGAAGACGGCAGCTGCGATTCCTGCGATCATCGGATGCCTGGCCGCAGTGGCAAGCAGCGGGCCGAAGAAGGGTATCGAGAACTTGAAGTTCGTCTTCTTCTGCGCGTTCGCAACGATCGAGTGGTCACCGGTGGCAATCGATGTCGCCGAGGAATCCTCTGATGCTATAGCCGGCAGGTATGCGGGCTTCGAGGGGTACGTGTTGTTCTGGGTGTTATTGTTTCCCACCTGCGCGCCCCGGGCATTCTTCATGTCCACTTGATATCCTCCATCGTTATTCGTAGATCAACGGAATGGTGATCGAGGTTGATCATTTGCACTGCCAGAAGCGATCCCCAGGCGGGCGAAGCCACTCGATTGCAGGATCGGGAGACCAAAGTTGATCGGCCGTGACCTGCCGCTGCGGTACTCGGATGTCCCAGGCAGGAGCCGACACTGCTCGCGATCGCGACGGGTTGTCAGAACGTGTTGTGCTGGGTGTTGTTGTCGCCGACCTGCACGCCCTTAGCCTCACGCAGGTCCACCTCGTGCCCAGGGCCGGCTGTTGAGCAGTCGCCGGCCTCGGCTTGCGGCGCGGCGTTGGACGTGAGCGGCGTATCGGGAGAGATGGTTGGCTGCCCGAGTGCCAGTGGCGGGTGAACGGGCGGCAGTGAGCGTGGTGGGCGGGTGAGGATCCGGGCCCTGGCGTAGTCGAGCCAGCGGCGCCAGAAGATGTCGGCGGCGTCCAGTGCCTGGTCGGCACGGCGGGCGAACTCCTCAGTGGGGGCGAGGCGTTGGGACTCGATGTGGCTAACGTAGGACGGGTCGAAGCCCATCGCCTTCGCCAGCGCCCGGATCGACAACCCGCGGTCGGCGCGCCGGTAGGTCAGTTCGGCGGCGAACGCCGCCGCGGCCGCCGCCAGTGGATCTACGCCCCCGGCGGGCACCGCGTCCGGGGCGCCGAACGGCGTTTCACGGCCGTCGACGGGTTCTGGCTCGTGGCCGAGGGTGATACCCGGCTCGCCTCGCTGGCGGATGCGGATCTGGTCTTTGCGCTGGTCGTGGTTCCTGTCGCTGTGCTCGTCCACGCAAGTCCCCCTGCCCGGGGTCGACTGAGTCATGAGTGAACCGTGAGTGACCAAGGATCACCCTGACGTCACGATACTCCTCAGCGGTGCGCTTGCTCCGGCGGTCGCGAAAAGAGAGCGGCCAACGTCGGGAGGACGACCGGGATGACGATCGCCCAGACCTTCCCCCAGGACGGTGGGGACTGGTTCAAGAGCAGCTTCTGCAAGGGGGGGAGCAACTGCGTCGAGGTCCGGTTCGTGGGCGGCATCGCACTGGTGCGCAACAGTCGGGAGGAGGAGGGGCCGGTGCTGGTGTTCACCCGCGGCGAGTGGGAGGCGTTCGAACTCGGCATGTTCAGCGGCGAGTTCGCGATGCCCTTTTAGGTAGTGGCGCAACCCGATCAGCGGGTTCCTGGAGCCCGCCTCTCCCAAGGAGGGGCGGGCCTCGCCGTGCCCGACCCCGATCTGGCGGTCAGTCAGTGCGGCGGGCGCAGGCTCTCGCGCAGAGCGTCGGCCCGCGGGTCGGTGTACGAGGCGAGCAGTGCTTCGGCCTCGGCGCGGGTGGCCAGTGCCCGCTCGGCCTGCCCGGCTCGTTCCAGTGCGTGGCTCAGGTGGGCCAGAGCCGTGGCGACGGTGACGGGGTTGGCGTGCCGACGGGCGAGGGCGACTGCCGTCCTGTAGAAGTCCGCGGCCTCGCCGACGCGGTCGAGATCCTGCAAGGCCTGTCCGATTCCGTCGTAGATCAGCGCCTCGTACCGCTTGGTGCCCGTGAGCCGGGCGAGGCTCACGCACTGCTGGTAGGTCTCCAGGGCCTGCTCGCTCTCGCCGCGGGCCAGGGCCAGGGCTGCTTGTTCGCGCAGCATTGCGAGTTCCAGCGAGCGATACATCACGCCGTCGGCGAGGATGCCGGCAGCCGTGTTCAGGTGCTGCTCGGCCTGTGAGAGCTGACCGGTCTCCCGGAAGGCGCGGGCGAGGCTGAGAAGTGGGTCGAGGTGCTGCCACGGTTCGATGCCGGCACTTCGGCATAGGGCCAAGGCCTGCCCGGCGAGTTCGGCCGATCGTTCGAGCCGGCCCATCTCGGCGTAGGCTGCGGCCAGGTTGTCCAGTGCGAGGGCGCACCAGCCCTGTTGGCCTTGTTCGCGGGCCAGCGCGAGGGTCTGCTCGAAGTACTCGATGGCTTGGTCAAGTTCGCGCTGCCCCATGTGGGCTTGGCCTAGGTCGTTGGTGGCCTCCAGCAGGCCGAGTTGCTCGCCGAGCTCGCGTTGGAGCTTAAAGGCCGCGCGGAAGCACTCGGTGGCCAGCTCCAGGTGGCCGCTCGTGCGGTGGGCGTAGCCCAGGATCTGCTGCATCGCCGCCTCGGCTCGGCGGTCGCCCAGGTGTCGCGCTGCGGCGAGCCCGAGCTCAGCTGTCTCCAGTTGGTCGTCCAGTGCGCTGTGCGCGTCGTGCAGCGGGTCCAGCGCCGCGGGCAGTTGCCAGGTGATCTCGTCTAGGCCAGCGGCGGCCGTGGCCCGCGCGAGGGCCAGCAGGTTGGCCCGCTCAGTGGTGTACCAGTGCGTCGCCTGCGCGTAGTCGGAGAAGATGAGCGGCTCGATCGCGGGGTCGGTCGGCCCGGTGAGCTTCGAGGAGAAGCGAGTCTGGGCGGTGCCGGCAGCGGCATCCGCAGTGTGCAGGTACCAGTGGGCGAGGCAGGTCAGGGCCGCGTGCTGCTGTTCGGGGTTCTCGTCCTGGTGGGCCTGGTCCGCGGCGTAGGCGCGCAGCAGGTCGTGGAACTGGTAGCGGGTGGGGCCGGTCTGCTCCAGCAGGTGGGCGCCGGCCAGCAGGTCGAGGTGGTTGCGGGCCTGGCGCAGGGTGTGGCCGGTGAGGGCGGCGGCCGCGGCGGTGCTGAACTCGGGTCCGGGGTGTAGACCCAGGAGACGGAAGACGCGTGCGGCGGGTGCGGGCAGGGCGCGGTAGGACCAGGCAAAGACCGAGCGCACCGCGTCTGCCTCCGCGTCGTCGTCGGCGGTCAGGGCGTCCCACAGGGAGGATTCCCCGCGCAGGTCGGCGATCAGGTCGGTCAGGGGCATGTGGGGGCGGGCGGCGGCGCGCTCGGCCGCGATCCGCAGCGCCAGCGGCAGGCGGGCGCACAGGCGGGCGAGTTCGGCCAGTTGGGCGGGCTCGTCGCGGTGGCGGTAGCCGGCGGTGGCGACGGTGAGCAGGTCGACGGCTTCGGTCTGGGTAAGCAGGCCCAGGGTGAGGCGGTGGGCGCCGTCGCGGGCGGACAGGCCGGACAGGCGTCCGCGGCTGGTGGCCACCACTAGGCAACCGGCGTCGCCCGGCAGCAGGGGGCGGACCTGGCCGACGGTTGCGGCGTTGTCCAGCACCACCAGGACCCGGCGCTCGGCCAGCAATGAGCGGTACAGCTCTGCGCGTTCCTCCCCGTCGGTGGGGATCGCGTCTGCCGCGATGCCCAGGGCGTGCAGGAAGCGCTCCAGCGCGGCCTCGGGGGCAACCGGCGGGCCCGGGTCGTAGCCGCGCAGGTTGACGAACAGCTGCCCGTCGGGGAAGCGTGCGCGCACCGTGTGTGCGAAGCGCACCGCGAGTGAGGTCTTGCCCGCTCCGGCGGTGCCCGCCACCACCACCAGCCGTACACCGCTGCCCGGTACGGCGGCCTCCAGCGCCTCCAGCTGCTGAAGCTCCTGCCCGCGTCCCACGAAGCCGGGCACGTCGCCGGGCAGCTGACGCGGCACCAGCACCTCGGGCCCATGCGCCGGCCAGGCATCCGATGCCAGGGATGCTGCGTGGTAGTGGACGACCTGCTGGGCGTGGCCGACGGCAAAGCCGCCATGCTCGGCCAAGACGGCCGGGTGAACGGCGGCGGATTGGGGCGGTGTGGCGCCGGGTGCGCTCAGCCCTGGGGCGGACCCGGCTGGGAAGGGTTTCCCAGCGTCACATCCCCCACCCGAAGGGCGGCCACCGACCCGTGATCGGCCCGCACGTCCACGCTCCCGCCCACCGCCACGCCGTGGTCGCCCGCAGTCACCCCGCCGCTGGCGGCCTGCTCCTGGACCAGGGCGCGCAACTCGCCCGCCACCCGCTCACGCTCCACGCCAGCCAGGTCCTCGAGCAGGCTCTCGAACCTGGTCTGCCACGAGGCCTCCTGACGCAGCCGCACCCGCTCGGCCTGCGACGACTCCGTTGCCTGCAGCGCGCCAGCCGTGCGGTCCAGCCGCTCCAGCTCCACGAGCTCGCGCTCACCGTCCCCACGACCCAGCAACCGGGCCACCCGCGCCCGCAGCCCCTCCCACGCCTGCGTCCCCGCCGCCTGGACCACAGCCGTTCCACCCGCCGTGGCCAACGCCACCAGCGCGTCCTCCAGCATCCCCGCCCCCAAGGTCACGTCCGATGCGCTACCCCTTCGACCATAGCCCCGCCGCGGCGCCCCGTGGGGCGACTCCGCGAACACACCGCGACCGAGTGAGAGCCCGTGGCCTTTGACAGTCGGTGTCCTGACTGACAGTCGACCGGTCGAACAGTTCCTCGCCCTCACTGGTGATGCCCATGCTCCGGGAGTCCGCAGGTCGGCCGTCGAGCAAACTGCTGACGACTACTACCGCGACAGATCGATGTCACAGAGAGTTACTGTAGCCGAACAGCTCCTCGCAAAGTAACGCTCGCAACGGCTCGCGAACTATTAGTCGCAACCCCAGGTCACACAAGCCAGACTCGCAAAGTATCCGTTCAAGTCATACACGGTGGGCAAGCCCCCCACCGCGCTCCGGCCGCGTCCGGCACGTCACCGGCTCCCGTACCGTGTTGGAGCTGTGACGGTGGCGGGGTCTGTGGTCCGGCCCCGCCGCCGATTCACGCATCGCTCTGCGGCGGCGTAGGGCGCTGTCGGTCGGTGGTGAAGTCCCAGTCCGGGCGACCGCTGGAGCGGCGGACGAAGTCCCGCAGCTCCACCAGGGTGCGGGCCGACAGAATGCCCTCGGTGCGCTGCCACATCGTGGCCTGGTCGGCGGTGCGGGCGGTCAGCACGTGGATCGCCAACTCAATCTTCAGATAGCGCAGGAACGCCTCGTCCACCGCGCCCTCGAACCTGAACGCGCGATCGGTGGCCCGGCGCAGCCGCCTGAGGGACCGCTCGTGACGGTGCCGCCTCCACCACCCAGCGTCCTCACCCGGCACAGGCCGCCTCTCCTGCAGGCAGCGGACGAGCTGGTCGACGGCGTACTTGCGGACCAGGTCATCCGGCGCCGACGCCGTCTCAGTTCTGGCCTCCGCCTCCGCCTGGCTCACGCCCGCACCTCGGAGGTGGCTGGCTGCGCCATGGTGGCGATGGCGAGGGCCTGGTCGATGGCCTCGCACAGCAGCGCCAGGTCGCCGGCGAGGTCATTGAGGACGACCCGCGGAGCGGACGCGGCACTGAAGCCGACCGCGAGCAGCGCGATGCGCTCGGCTGCGGTCAGCTCCGGGCGGTGCTCGGCCAGGACGCTGCCACACAGTACATAGGCGTCCAGGGTGTAACGCAGCTCCTCCGTCAGTTCGCCCTCACTGCCGGGGATGATCTCGCGGCGCAGCACCTGCTCGACGGCATCGGCGTACCGCTCCAGGATCCGCCGGTTGTCCGCGTGCTGCTGACGGGCGGCGAGGGTGCGGATCCAGTCGGCGGCGTGCTGGCCGGTGACAGCGGCCTGGGCGAGGGCGTCGCGCTCGGCTGCGCTCAGAGCGTCGTCCGGCTCCTGTTGCTCGGGCTCGGCCTGGTCGGGCCTGCCGGCCGCAGCCGGAAGGCGGGAGATCGTCATACCGGGTGAACAGAGCTCGCCTCGGATCGGTCACGGGCGCCGGCGGTGCGAAGAAGGCGCACCGCACCGGTGCGGTGCTCGGTGAGAACGTGCGTGGCGTCGGTGAGTTTCGCGCCCGAGGCGAACAGCAATTCGTCGGCTGGGGCGCACCCGGGGCCTGGTTCACGCCGTTGCCGCGCCGCCTGGGCAAGCCCTACGACGGTCCCGGGCAAGCCCTCGACGAGCAGCGGGCAAGCCGCCGGCCACGGCCTTCACCGGCATCTCTGTGCCGGGCAAGCCGCATTAAGCTTGTGATTTATGCACCGGGCTCGAACAAGCGGCCTCGGTGATCACTCGTCCGGGTGTTCACGGGACGCGGGAGCGGCCTTCGCGTAATCCTGAACTCGACCAAGAGAAACCGGACTTGACGCGAAGGCCGTACTCGTGATTGTGGTGGAACAGGGCGTGCAGCGCGGCTGTCGCGGGGGCTGTCGCGATCCCCTGTCGCATTGGGAGCTGTCGCGCCCTGTGACCTGCGCGGATGGGCGCTTACCCGCGTGTGAGGTTGGGCGCGACAGCTGCGCGCGACAGTGGCCGTCGCGGTGCGTGCCGAGCTGTCTAAGCACCCAAGTGCTTTAGAAAGTCGGCGACGAACTTTTCGACTTCTGGCTTTTGGGTGCTGTCCCGTACGTCCAGGCGGTCAATGTGCTTCACGCCGGCGTTGCGAAGCAGCCGCTCCCTGCTGGCGTCATCTGAACGGCGGCCCTTGTGGTGGGGCCCATCGATCTCGATGATCCCTGCGCGCCCACGGTAGGTGATGAGCAGGTCCGGCTCGTAGGTGTGCCCAAGCACCCTCATCGCCGCAAGCGGCAAGATCCCCAGCGTCTCGTTGTCAGGGAGCGCTTCCTGCTGCTCCTTGAGCACCTGATAGACCCTCTGCTCCCACTCGTTCGAGAAATGCAATGCATCCTCGATCGGGTGCTGAGGCTCGATCCTGACCCGGCGCGCGTGGTTGGACTGCCGACCGCTCTGAGCCGCCTTCAGATCCGCCCGCCAGTCAGCACTCACGGGAGGGATCAGCGGCCGGACCCGGACACGCTGAATGGCCTCCCCACCGCGTTCCACGACGGCACCCATGGCGGTCCGGATCTGGTCTAGCAGCTCCTCAGTGAACCGGTCACCCAGGAGCTGCTCGACATCGAAGACGGCTTCGAGCTGTGTGATGTTCCAGTCCTCACCCAGGTAGTCCAGGTCCAAGGAGGTCACTTCGGCCAACAGACCCGAGGCATCTGTATGTCCGCGTTCGTGCAACATGATGGCCGTGGCCCCGAGAATCCGCTCACACTTGAGACGATGAAGCTCGACGTCGCTCATCCCTTCCGCCGAGCTCAACATGTCATCCAGCGACCGCTGTTCACTCATGCGGATAATCATCCCACCAGGTTCCGACGTTTTCCGGTGCCATGCGCGAGCTTTCGCACCTGCCGGTGGCTCAGGCACCGCCCCGCCTGGGACCCGGCTGCAACACAGGGGTGCAACGCAGCCGTGTTGCGCCCCTGGCCTGGGCCTTTGCCACCTCTGGAGGGCAGCCGGGCCGTGTTGCAGTGGGCGTGTTGCACCCTGAACGGCCCGGCCCCGGCGCCCGCCTACTCCCAGCGCATGCCCAGCTCGGTGAGCCGTGCGGCGCGTTCGGCGGGGATGTCGGCACGCCTGGTGCGGCTGTTGGCGATGAACAGGCCCAGGCTGATCAGCACGGTGGCGCCGTCGTCGGTGCCGTCGTCCACGACCAGGGGCTCCTTGTGCTTGCGAGGCACATTCAGGTGCCCCTCGCGGACCCGGTACTGGGCGGCGGCCGCGAGGTTGCGAGCCTCCTTCTCCGCGTGCGAGACCTTCCCCGCTGGCTTCTGCTCGGCGGTCAGCGGCGCGATCCCGAGGACGTGCTCCAGCACCCACTGCTGGGCCGGGCCGAGCTTGTCCCAGCCGACCTGCTGCGCCCGGGCCCACCCGGCCAGGTCCTCGCCCTGGACGACGACGCTGCCCGGCGCGGCACCGGCGAGCGTGCCGCCGTCCTTGACGTGACGCCAGGCCAGGGCGAAGCAGCGCTGCCACTCCACCGACCAGGCCGGGCACCACGCCGGGTCGATCTCATCGAGTGCGGCCTTGCGGTCAGCGGTCAGCGCCCCCGTCCAGTCCAGGCCGGTCTCTCCGGCCTCGGCCCGGCGCTGGAGGGCTTCGGTGCGCCGCTGGGCGGTGCGCAGGTTCTTCATGATGGTCCCGACCGGCCGGCCGTTCCACACGGCCTCATTGGGGGGGCAGGCGTGCCCGTGCTCGGCCGCGTACCCGGCGACCGCGGCCAGGTTGTCGGTGAACGCCGAGTCGAATGCGGACCAGACGAACCCGAGCGCGTTCAGCTCCGTCACCCGCTCGTCGTCGAGGACTCCGGCGGCCTTGTAGCGGCGCTGGTCGGCCACCCACGCCCCGAGCCGGTGCCCGGACGGCGCGACGTAGGCGTAGGCGACCTTCACGTCCCCGAACGCCTTCTTGTAGGCGAGCAGTTCCTCCAGGCCCCGCCGGAACTCGGCCCGCTCCGGCTCCAGCACCCGGGTCCGCACGAACGCCGCGATCAGCGCCGGGTCGCGCTGGGTGGAGAACTGCAGCAGCTGCTCCCCGGCTTCGCCTGAGCGGCGCTCGTCCGGGTCGCCGGCGTGCCTCGGCTCCCGGGGAGGCCGGGTCTCGGACTGCGGCATCGCCAGGCGCTCCACGGCGGCGGAGTCGTGCGAGCGCAGCGCCATCAACAGCTTGGCGAGCCCGTCGAACGCCTTCGAACTGAGCAGCTCCGCGCCGCTCTCCCCGGGCCCCAGGATGACCGGCACGACGATGGTGGCGACCTTCCCGCTGCCGGGGTGCATCCGCAGCGCCCGGCCGACGGCCTGCACCAGGTCGACCATCGAGCCGCGCACGTCCGCAAAGAAGACCGAGTCGCAGTCGAACGTATCGACGCCCTCGCTCAAGACCTTGACCGAGGAGAGCACGTAGCGCAGCAGCCGCAGCCCGTCGTCGGCGAGCAGCGAGGAGAAGTCGCCGAGTGCCTTGCGCCGCTCGGCGGTGGTGTGCTCGGACTCCAGCCAGCTCGTGCCGATCAGCTCCGGGGCCGCGTGCAGCGCCGGGTCCTGCTCCCACAGCACCTTCGCCACATCCCGGAGCCCGGTGCTGAGCGCCCGCGCCTCCGCAACCATGAGATGGAACGACAGCACCCGGGCCAGGTCCCACTCGGCGGCAGCGGTCAGCAGAGCCGTCTGCAGGGCCGCCAGCCGCGCGCCCCGGTACTCCACGGACATCTCGTGCGCACCGCGCTGCTCCAGGCCCTGGAGGACCGGGTCCGAGACGTCGACGCAGACGATGCGGTAGGGGGCGATCACGCCGTCGGAGATCGCCTGCCCGAGCGGATAGTCATGGGCGATGGGGCCGAAGGCGGACAGGCTCTCGTCGTCCATGCTCGCGATCAGCTCGGCCGACCCAATGTCGGCCGCCGCCGCCCGCTCCCGATCCCGCTCCTTGACGGCCCACAGCCTTGGCGTGGCCGTCATGAACAGCCGCCGGTCACAGGGGATCCGGGTGTTGTCGAGGATCGCCGCCCACGGCCGACCAGCTTGGCCACTGACCCTGTGGGCTTCGTCCACGATCGCGAGCGAGAACGGCTCCAAGCCCTCCTGGTGCGCCTTCTCCAAGTGGCCGAGGCCCAGGCTGGCGTATGTGGCGAACACCGTCACCCGCTCCGGCCCGGCCGTCCAGCGGATCAACTCCACCGGATCGGTGGTGCACGCGATCCCCGGCTGCTCGCTGCCCTTGAGGGAGCAGAGCCCCACCATCCGCCCGCCGTGCCCCTCCCGCTTCCACACCTGGACCGTCTGCTGCAGCAGCGGCAACGACGGCACCAGCACCAGCGTCCGCTCCGAGCGCAGCCGCCCGGCCACGTGCACGGCCGTCAGCGACTTGCCCGAGCCCGTCGCGGCCCGGACCTGACACCGCAGCCCCTCCGGCGGCACCAGACCCGATGCCGGAAGCGTCAGAAGTCGTACCGAAGCGTCACACGCCTCTTCCTGATTAGGACGAAGCTTCTTAGACATGACGGGCAATTCCTTCCAGCTGGAATTCTGGTGGCCGGGGAGTAGGACCAGTACGGGATATTTCATCTATTCACGGCGAAAGGGAAATCCGGTACCCGCTCCGGATCCACCTCCAATCAGCCGCCACCGTCACCAAGCGCCGCTCCGCCTCGACCGCCAGCTGCTGTCCGGCCTCTACCTGGCGGGTGCGGCGAAGCCGCCGTGTTTCCTCCCGCTGCGCCGCTGCAAGGTCCTGGTACTCTGGGCCTGCTCGTCGTAGGCAGCCAGCCCCTCGGCGCGGACGAGCTCGGCAATTCGCTCCCACTCGTCGGCCTCCTCCTGCGCCAAGGCGCCGTAGTCCAGCAGACTGGTCTCCCGCTGCCACCAGCGAGCCTGTCCCACCTGGTTGGCGAGATACTTCGGAGATTTTTTGGACCTTACGGTGTATAGCGGATCGAGCGCGATGGAATCCGTAGGATATTTTATCCACCGTATTTATCCTCTACTGAAACCGTGCATTCCAGCGAGCTGAAGGCTTTACCAAAGCCCATCTGACAGCACAGAGTCTAGCGGGCTGTTATCTTTGATGCACAAGGAACGGGCGAAGCCCGCCTATCCACCACCCCAATGAGTGACCCCAGCCCATGACAACCCATCACCCACCCCCAAGCACGAAGCGCCCCACCCCAGTCAGCCCGGGCGAAGCCCGGCATCCACTCCCGCCCTCCACCCTGACACTCAACCAACTTCGCGGCGAAGCGCGGAGTTGACTTACCGCTACCCAGAGGTGCGCAGTGCCCGCCTCTCCTTTCCGATCGGGCGCAGCCCGATCCGGCCGGCGCAGCCGGCCCCGCCCGCACGCAGTGCGGGCCAACCCCCGCCCGGGCCTCACTTGTCCAGGGGCCGCAAGCCCCCGTACTTCACAACCACCTCAGAAGTGAAGCGAAGCAACTGACCCACCATCAGGGGCGCGCAGCGCCCCGCCCCACCGATCGGGCAAAGCCCGATCCGCCGGCGAAGCCGGCCGCCCGTACGCAGTGCGGGCCAGCCACGGGCGGAGCCCGTGGCCCCCGGCCGAAGGCCGGGGCAGTTTTGGCGGCGAAGCCCGCGCAGCGCCGAAGGCGCAAGCAACCCGGGCCGAAGGCCCGTGGTTACC